>JBDKSF010000095.1 GCA_039680785.1 Candidatus Cloacimonas sp. | reverse complement strand
TTTGTCATTCGTGGCAAGGGTGATCGAGCTGTTAAAGAAGGATTAGAAGAAATCAATTTCAATAAAATCGTAAACGAAATGGAGTTCAAGTATGAATTGCCTGGACTCAAAGCAAATGAAGTATTTCACTGCGCCACCAGAAGAATCAATGTCAGAACCGATGACCATCCCAGTAAAAAATCAAATACAGTAGAGATTAGTTTGGTTGTATCGCGTATCTTTAGAAAAGGTTTTAAAACGAGAAATGATTTTTATCTATTATGCGATTTTGCAAGCCAGGATATGCTTGATTTGGAGCTGGTTGCAAAAGCAATAGCTGTTTACAAAAAGCGTTGGGCAATTGAAGAAGTTCATCGTCAAATGAAGCAAAGTATGAAATGGGAAGCCATGAGATTGGGTAGCTATCAAGGTATGAAAAATCTTAATGCTCTTATGACATTAGCATTGTTTTTCATCTATATGTCTAAAAAGTATATTGCCCAATTCGCCGTTGGATTCCCTAAAATAATAAACTATAAAAAAGAAGATTTATCTAGGCCTAAAGAATTTATATACTACAGAATAGCTGAAGTACTTTCAGAATGCATTAAATTTATTGTCCAGTATAAACGGAAACTTAGCTTAGCAGAACGTATCGACCAACATCAAATGAAAATAAGGCTCCTGTAAAAAAAAATATGGGAATGCCAATAGCAGAGTTCTATTGACAAAAAATGCTTTTACTGGGATTTACGCTTAAAATGTGGGGCTATAGCTCAGTTGGTAGAGCGAATAGTTCGCAATCATTAGGCCAGGGGTTCGAATCCTCTTAGCTTAACCAAACTTTCATGATACTCGGTTTCATTCCGGGTTTTTTGTGCTCTACCAGATCGTAACCCGCGAATCTAAGCATCTGTGTATCAGGATCAAAGAAAGCTTACCTCAATATAGTGTGCAGTTTCTTCAACACAATAATATCCTTCACTATAGCAAAGCGCAGATCAATCCTTGACAATATCCCCTCTCCCACAGAATTGCGCAAAATCATTGAGCCAAACAAGATAATATAAAGAGGACCTTATGAAAAAGTTCTTATGTCTCCTAATTGCCCTTTCTGCCTTCCTGCTGAGTGCAAATACTATAAGCGAACCCAGAGCAAAGGCATTGGCAAATTCCATCTTGAGCCTGCAATCTGGATCACACTGTATTTCGGAACTTGAAGTCTTGCGTTTGGAACAGACTGATCTCGCCTATATATATGCTTTGAAACCTACTGGATACATGGTAATCTCCGCCCATGATACGCTTCCTCCTCTCGTTGCATACTCCGTGGATTCCGATTTCGGCTTTCGGAACACCGACAATCCTCTGCGCACAATCCTGAAAGCTGACCTTAGCCAACGCTTGCAATTGAATGATGTTTCTTGTACAGATGCATGGCAACGAGCTGAAAGTAGCCCTCGTTCCATAATGCTTGTAAACGACTATTTACTGAATACAAATTGGAATCAGACCGCTCCCTGGAACGCCATGTGCCCGCTTGATCCCATATCCAATTCCCGCAGCGTAGCGGGCTGTCCCGCTGTCGCAATGGCTCAGATAGTAAACCATCTCCAAAGCATGAATAACACCCGCTTTGACGATAGTGATGATTATTACCACGCTTTTTCCGGAAGGAACTATACCATCGATGATGACTTCGAAACAATGGATTTTCCCCCTTTCCCGGAATTGAACGCCTATCTGGATCAAGTACAGACCGCTTTCAATCACGATGAGCTTCCCTCTTCAGAGCTTCAGGCTGCCTTGGTCTTTGCTTGTGGAACCGCTTGTAAGCAGATTTATTCATCCCAGGTTTCCGGAACTCTTTCTGTGAATCAGGCTTATGCCGCTTTCCAGAGATTCGGTTTCCCCAATGTTGAGCTTTTGGGACCGGAACATCCCCAACTATACACCAGGATGATCCAGAACATTGAAGAAGGCATTCCTCTTCTGCTGGCAATGGTGACTCCTGCAGAAGATGCCGGACACAATGTAGTCGTAGATGGCTACAACGAGGGCATGTATCACCTCAATTTCGGTTGGGGCGGCCAATACAACGGATGGTATTCTCTCCCGGAAGGCGTTCCCTACAATCTTACCGTGGTTGAGGGAGCAGTGATTGATCTGCAACCTGCCATCACTATGATTGGTGTGCCCGATGCTCTGGAAATCGTCTCCGGAGGCAGTCAGCAACTTGAAGTAGTGAACCTCAGCGCCTTGACCATGCAATTGGTCGATCTGCAGGTAGGCACTGAATTGAATGCCGCTGAGTGGCAGATATCTCCCGCTCCTGGCATTGCTACCATCGAAGCCTATGGGTCAATAGTCTTTAGCATTACTAATCTGGTACCCACCCGCGACATCATTGAAAGCACTATCCGTCTGGTCTTCGATAATGCCTGGCTGGAAATCCCCATAGTCTTCCACAACAGTTCTGCTACGGATGACTCCGAATATACTCCGGTCTGCGTAAGTATTCTGACTAGCCCCAATCCCTTTTCCCAGAGCTGTGAATTCCACGTATCTGGTACCAAATCCCCCATCAACGAACTGCGTATATACAACTTGAAAGGACAATTGGTGCACCAATCCCACCACAATATATGGGATGGACGGGATTCAATGGGCCAATCCTGCCCTACTGGACTGTATTTTTATAGGATTAAAGGGGAAGACTACTCAAAGAGTGGTAAGTTGATCAAACAGTAGATCAAATCGGCATAGCCCCGATAATAATCTGCAGTTAGCAACACCATCAGCAATCACTATAAATCCTCACCCCAAACATCAAATCGACCTCGCTTGGTGGGATTGTATCCTTTTTTAGCCCCCTTCCTGCTTTCCATAACGGGTGATAACAGTGGAATCAAAACGCAATGTGTCCTTTTCAATCTTGGCATCTTCAAGCACAGGACGCAAGAAGTACTGGCTTATATTTTGCAAAAGAGTTTCAGTTAGAGACCTGCAATTGTACTTGTTCCAGTATCTGGCTATACCAGTGGATGACTTGACTAAACGATCTACCCTAAAACAGCACTCAATTATCTTGCTTCCATTCTTCATATAATAGATTTGAGAAAACTTGGTACCACCGTTTAGAACGGATATGAATAGTGATATGAGTTTGGAATACACGCCAGTTAAGTTATTGGAAGTTTCCTGAACCGGATATATCTTCTCAACCAATTCCCTGAATCCTATCTTATCGAAGAATCACGAGAATATCGTCGCAGTTCCACCCCATGAAGTTATCAATTTGGGGCTAAACTCAATTTTTACTTGATCCTTTTTGTGCTTCTTTTTCGATAGTTTGTGTTGCATATTTTTCTCCTTTTCTTGTTTGTTTTTTTTCGATTTCTAATCATTACTAAAGGCGAATATATGCAACACTTTTCTTTTAAAGTTGGGATACTACTGCATTATTTGGGATAAATCATAATACTTGTAATCAATTGCACCTAATACAGTGTTAAGGGAATCAACAGCTGCGTTTCCAGTAATAACGACACCATCTTGAATTTTGGGGTTAAGGCTATTAGGAAACTCAATTACTATTGAGCCAGAGCTGAATTTCTCAGAAACCCCGTTAAGTAAAACAACTGACTGCATGCACATGCTCAATATCATGATGTACTTCATGATAACCTCCTTCTTAGTGTATTGCTATGAATCTAACGGGTTTAATCCCTTTATGATTGCGAAATTTAGCAATATATACACCTGCACTTAGAGCTTCACCGTTATGATTATGTAAGTCCCACTGAGCGCAGCCGTCAGAGTCCAGTTTTACCGTACTCACTCTCTGGCCTCTAATGTTATAAATATCCAATTCCATAGGATGTTTTATCGAAGCTTTGAATTTAATAACATCCTTCACGTTTACAGGATTGGGATATACCGATAGAGTGAGTGCGGGGGGAGTTGCGGTTTCATCAACATTTGAAACTGACAACTCAACATTAAATGTAAATATTCTATTATTGTCTATGAAATACAGCTTGTCATCATAGGCGAAAGACATGCTCGTTGATGGGATATACACATGAGGAGCGGGAAAAGTAAATGTATGTGTGACAGGAAAATCTAGTGTGCATAAAGCACTGAGATAAATAGATTCCACCAACCTCACCGAGATTACTACGATGTTATCATTTATGCCATTGATCTTAGGCCTTAGATGGCCGAAGCAAGACCAATCGCTTGACACCGGATTAGATTCCAGCGGGCTGAAGTTCATATACAGATATGTCTGGTCTTCAAGATAATCATAATATGACCTAAGAATTCTATCATCGCCAAACCTAACAAATCTGGCATCGCTCTCGTTTAGTGACCCTGGGGCTGGAATAACGTAATAATGCAAAGAGTCGGGTGAAGGAAAATGACACTCTAAATATGCTTCATCATCTGTTATACCGGGATTAGGGATATAGAATCTCTCATTTACAAAGTTGAAATCATGATTAAATGACACTCCAATAGTACTTTCGCCAAACCATGGATCTGTTACTGTTTCAGTAAATTGATAAATCCCTTGAGAGTCATATATGATCCATGTTTCAGGGACAGTGTCATATCCCATCATAGAGTCCTTAACATACATAAAATGACCATCTGGCATGGCATATACTCTCTTATCCTGTTCTGGAGTGCATTGATATACATCTCCATCCAGAAGCGTTTGACTTGTATCGCTCGTAAAATCGTAATAAATAAGACTGTCCTCCAGGGCAAAAATGAAAGTATCTTCAGCTACAATCTCTGTTTGAAACAAAGCACTAAATCCAGCACCAAATCCCAGATCATCAATGATTCTGTACAACAAGTTATTGGCATCTAGTCTGAGCAATACTAATCCCTGAGGGTTGTAACTATCTGGATACTGATAAACACTATAGAATTTCCCAAATCTTTGAGTCATGAGTCCATACTGGCATTCCCCCTGGATTCCTGTAACATTGCCAATTTGCACTACATCTGTAATGGCATTAGTCTGCAAATGATATTGAAAACCAGTCACTTGGATAATACCGACATCAGTATTTATTTTATAAAATTGCAAATCACCATTCGGGAGTTTGATCACCTCATCATAAGGGTATGGGATTGGAAATGAGTTATCTAAAGTAATCACAACGTTAGGCTGTTGTGCAGATAACATAAACACAGTTATACATTGGAGCAATGCCAATGCCACCACCTTTATCACTTTCATCTGATCCTCCATTCTGTGATCTTACTGCCTCATTGTTATGTGATGCTACATCATTACTAACCAAAGAACAATTTGTAATAATTGAACTCCCTTACCATGACTACAATTTAATGCTATTCTATGCCCATATCTATGTCAAGAACTTTTTGTCTTTTTTTGTCTCATCCTTATGCATCTGTATTTGCGTTAATACAGGGGAGTGGCTTCCTTGCTCTGATATAGTATCCAATACTACACGCAAGGAGATACGATGGAAGCCAAGCTACTGGAAAGCATCAAAGAACAAATGGTTAGACAAGAAGCTCTGCAGCTGAAACCCCATCGTCATGCATCAGGATAAGTTGACTGCCTGATTGAACCATCTCCTCCAGCGTTGTCTGTCCTTTGCGATTTTTGTTTTGCCTGGTCATTTTGAACTCCTTCTCGGTTACCTGACTGTTGATTTGTGGGCGCTACTATGCACCCCTCGCAAAGGTAGTCAAGTCCTTTCCACTCAATACGATAAGGAAACTGCAAGTATCTTCATTAACAGAAATACAGCCCTTGCTCACAAGGAATACATCCTACAGGCACTACATATAATGCCCTCCGATATATGGGAACACCACTTAGTGTCTCCCACATTTTTTGGGAATTTCATTTGAAGTTTCTGTGATAAAAGTTTGAAGAAATGGTGATAAAAAATACCATCCTCGGATACTCCAGTTGTGACCTAATTTCCACGATTTGAAGTTTTGGTGATTAAATTTGAAGTTTTCAGTGAGGGTTTATAGCAAAAAATTTTTTTAGCACTCTCACTTTTCGATTGACAATTTTCCAAAGTTGATTAAATTG
This sequence comes from Candidatus Cloacimonas sp., assembly GCA_039680785.1. Lineage (NCBI taxonomy): Bacteria > Pseudomonadati > Candidatus Cloacimonadota > Cloacimonadia (SeqCode) > Cloacimonadales (SeqCode) > Cloacimonadaceae (SeqCode) > Cloacimonas (SeqCode) > Cloacimonas sp. (SeqCode). The sequence goes on along the minus strand of JBDKSF010000095.1, from coordinate 48,426 downwards.
TCTTTAGATTAGCAGTTCATACTATGGACTGCTAAGAATATATATGGTGGAGACGATGAAAAAGAATCAACTACGCTTAAACGAGACCCTTAAAGCGCTGGTAGATGAATACATAATCAGTTGCGAACCAGTGTCTTCCAGGATACTGAACGAAAAGTATCTCGGTGATGTATCATCGGCTACTTTGCGTTTGGACTTGCTGAAACTGGAAGAAATGAATCTGATTTCCCAACCGCATACTTCTGCAGGCAGGATCCCTACTATAAAGGGCTACAGAGAATACCTGAAACTGATAGAACCGGAAATTGCCAAGACGAGATATGACGGAATGGATATATTGAGAGAGCTTTTGGTTCGGAACTATAAAGATACACCCAAGGCATTGCATTATATAATGCAAAATTTGGCAAAAGAAACAGATCAGCTGTCTTTTGTTGCCGAGCCGGAGGTCTCCAGTGGTTATTTGGCAAAATTGGATGTATTTTCTATAGGTGAGAATAAGTTGATTTTCGTGATGAGCTTGGATTCTGGGTTGGATAAAACCGTTATTTTAAAATGTCAGAATGAAATAACGGAAGCACAACTGAAGAAACTGGTGCGTTATTTGAATGATGAATTGGTTGGCTTGCAAATTTATGACATTGCCAATCGGGTATTGTTAGAGATGCAAGAAAATGCGGATAACGGATTGATTAGCTGGTTTTTAACAGAATTGCACAAAGCATTTATGGAAATAAGTGATTTCTTTATTCAATACGATGGAAGCATTAACTTTCTGGAGCAGAAAGAATTTGATTTAAAAGAGAATATTCTGAAGTTTATGGGGTTATTACAAAGCCAGGATTTTCTGCTGAATACGATGCGTAAATATCAAGGTGATAAAGAAACGAATGTAGTATTGGGTGAGGATTTTGCCATTAACAATTGGTTGGATTTTGCCCTAATATACTCTAAATATGAGGTTTTTGGCATACCCGGTTTTTTGGGAGTGCTGGCACCCATCAGAACAGAATATCGTAAACTGATCCCTCTTATCAGGGATGTAGCCAAAACGATAACAAATACAACAAGGCGCGGAATGATCGTGCCTCAGGAGAATAGGAATGAATAAAAAGACGCTACAAGAACAGGAAACGGACGCAGAAAAAATAGTAAAAGAAGAAACAGAGAAAACCGATAAAACTACTGAACTGGAAAAAGAAGTAGCAGAGTGGAAAGATAAATATCTGCGTTGTATGGCAGAATTTGAGAATTTCCGGAAACGGACAATTTCTGAAAAGGCGGATTGGATACGCTTAGCAACCCAGAAATTCGCTTCGGAGATCTGCGATGTCCTGGATAATTTTGAACGAGCTATTTTGCAAGGAACTAATGAAGAAAAATCCACTCCTTTCGGAAAAGGAGTGTTGATGATTGAACAGCAGCTTAGGAAAGCCCTGGAAAAAGAAGGCGTGAAGAAAATTGAAGCTTTGGGAGAACCTTTTAATCCGGAATTTCATGAGGCATTAGCCCATATTCCAAGTGAGCAGGAAGAAAATACCGTCGCCGCTATTATCCAGAATGGATATACAATGCACGATAAAGTGTTGCGTCCCGTTCGTGTGGCTGTTTCCAAAGGTTCAAAAATAAACAGTGAATCTCAAGATGAAGAATAAATTTTGTTGCTATTGCTTTTCAAAGCTTTGCAGCGAACAAAAATAAATAATGAATCCCAGGAGGAAAAATGGGAAAAATAATAGGAATTGATCTCGGAACAACTAATTCCTGTGTTGCCGTTGTCGAAGGCGGCAAACCGGTAGTTATAACTAATGCGGAAGGAAGCAGAACAACTCCTTCGGTAGTTGGTTTTACAAAGGATGGTCAACGCTTGGTAGGCCAATTGGCAAAACGCCAGGCAATAACCAATCCCCAAAATACTGTCTTCTCCATAAAACGATTTATGGGAAGAGGTTACGACGAAGTAACGGAAGAAATCAAGCAGGTGCCTTTTAAGGTTATCCGTGGCGTTAAAAATCAGGCAGCGGTTCATATTGATATGGAAAACAAAGATTTTACGCCGCAAGAAATCTCCGCTATGATTCTTACTAAAATGAAAGAAACTGCTGAAACATACCTTGGGCAGAAAGTTACAGAAGCGGTAATCACTGTTCCTGCCTATTTCAATGATGCTCAGCGTCAGGCAACTAAAGATGCCGGACGCATTGCTGGATTGGATGTAAAAAGAATAATCAATGAGCCAACTGCAGCTGCGCTTGCTTACGGTATGGAAAACAAGAAGGAACAAAAAGTAGCCGTTTATGACTTAGGTGGCGGAACTTTTGATATCAGCATTCTGGATATTTCGGATGGTGTCGTGGAAGTTATGTCCACCAATGGCGACACTCACTTAGGCGGTGATGATATTGATAAACGGATTATCGATTGGATTCTGGAACAATTTAAAAAGCAGGAAGGGATGGATTTGTCCAGAGACCCAATGGCAATGCAAAGATTGCGCGAAGCAGCTGAAAAAGCTAAAATCGAACTCTCCGGGACATTGACCACCAATATCAATCTGCCTTTTATTACGGCTGATGCAACAGGTCCTAAGCACATCAATCTTGATTTAAGTAGGGCAGAATTTAATCGTTTAACTGCTGATTTAATTGAGAGATCTTTAGGCCCCTGTAAAAGAGCGATAGAAGATGCCAAAATTTCGCTGAACGATATAAAAGAAGTTCTTTTGGTTGGTGGCAGTACTCGTATTCCTGCCGTTCAAGAAGCAGTGGAAAAGTTCTTTGGTAAAGTGCCCAATCGCAGTTTGAATCCAGATGAAGTAGTTGCCATTGGGGCTTCCATTCAAGGTGCAATCCTTTCTGGTGACAAAGATGTGAACGATGTTCTTCTTTTGGATGTTACTCCGCTTTCTTTGGGTATCGAAACTTTAGGGGGAGTGATGACCAAGTTGATTGAACGCAATACAACCATTCCAACTAAGAAGAGCCAAATATTTTCAACAGCGGCTGATAATCAAACGGCAGTCACCATCCATGTTTTACAGGGTGAAAGACCGATGGCTGCTGATAATAAATCCTTAGGGCGTTTTGACTTAGTTGGCATTCCATCTGCCCCCAGAGGAATTCCTCAAATTGAAGTAACCTTTGATATTGATGCCAATGGTATCTTACATGTATCCGCTCAAGACAAAGGAACCGGCAAAGAACAATCCATAAAGATTGACCGCGCGGGAAGCATTAGCAAGGAAGATATAGATAGAATGATCAGAGATGCGGAACTGCATTCGGATGAAGATAAAAAACGCCAAGAATTCGTAGCTGCCAAAAATGAACTGGATTCCTTGATCTTTAGCACAGAAAAGAGCTTAAGTGAATATGGCGATAAACTCTCTGGTAGTGAAAGAAGTGAACTGGAAGAAGAAATCAAAAATGCTAAGGATAGAATGGAAAAAGCCACTGACGCAACAGAATTGAACAGCATAAAAGAAAACCTTGCCAAAAAAGCACAACATTTGGGTGAAGTAATCTATGCCCATATGCAACAACAGCAAAGTGCTGGTGGCGAAGGAGCTAATTCTGATACAAGTGGTTTTGATCAGGAGAATTTTACTCAGCAAGGTCCTCAAGAAGATACCCCTAAGCAAGAAGGACCCATAGATGCGGATTTTGAGGTTGTTGACGATAAATAAATAGAACCAGGATTGGACGGATTTTGCGGATGGACACAGGTATAAGTCCGCTTAAATCCGTCTAATCCAGATAAATTTAAGTAGCGAGTTCAGCTCTGTTGAACAAGGGAAAAAGAAAAATATTGAACTAATAAAGTATCATTGAATTATATCTGTGAAATCGATGAGAGGAAAAAATAGATGGCAAAAAGAGATTATTACGAAATTCTGGGTGTGGAAAAGAATGCTGACGAAGCAACCATAAAAAAGGCATATCGTAAATTGGCAATGCAATATCATCCTGATAAAAATCCGGATAACAAAGAGGCAGAAGAGAAATTTAAAGAAGCAAGTGAAGCGTATGAAGTGCTGTCGGATAAGGATAAGAGGCAAATTTACGATCAATATGGTCATTCTGGATTGGAAAATCAATTTGGAGGAACCGGCTTCTCATGGGATGAATTTATGCATCGTAGTGACCTGAATGATATTTTCGGAGACGGATTTGGCAGCATTTTTGAAACACTCTTTGGAGGTGGTTTTGGAGGACGAACTCAGCGCAGTTCTGGCAGCCCTAATAGAGGAGAAGACCTGCAAATAGAATTATCTTTATCTTTGCAAGATATTGCAAAGGGAGCTGAGAAAACCATCAAAATCGGCATTAAAGAACCTTGTGAAAAATGCGGTGGAACTGGAAGTGCAGAGGGTCAAACTGAAGTTTGTCCCAATTGTAAAGGAACCGGGCAAGTTCGTCAAATTCGACAGTCACTTTTCGGACGGATGCAGACAATTTCCGAATGCCCATCCTGTCAGGGTGAAGGCAGAATCATAAAAAACAAATGCACCAAATGTTATGGGGAAGGACGCATTGGTAGCGTTAAAGAAATAAAGGTTAAAATACCTTCTGGGGTATCGGAAGGGCAATATATCCGTTTAAGAGGTCAGGGAAATGTTGGTCCCCGGGGTGGCAGTAGGGGAGATATCCTGGTTTTAATTCATGAAAAACAGGATGATCTTTTTGAAAGAGAAGGGAATAACATTATTTTAACTTATCCGATAACGATTTCCCAAGCAGTTTTGGGGGATGAAATCATTGTTCCTACTTTAAGCGGTTCTGTAAAAATGAAAATACCTGCTGGAACTCAAAGCGGAAGTTCTTTCCGTTTAAAAGGGCAGGGGATTCAAAGCCACAATAGTTATACTCGCGGCGATCAAATCGTAAGAATTATTGTTGTTACGCCTACCAAAATTTCCCGGGACGAAGCTGATGTCTATGCCAAGTTAAAAGAATTCGACAAAAAAAGAGACCTAAAACCGGGGAAAAGTTTTCTTTCCAAATTGAAGAGTTACTTTAGCTAAAATTATGCCATCCATCTATATTCCGAATTTAAGCGGAGAGCACAAGTTCATAACCATCGAAGGTGATGAATTTCATCACCTGATTAAGGTGCGAAGAACGACCTTGGGAGAAACAGTCAAACTGAATAGCGGTTCAGGATTAATTGCAGAAGGAAAACTAACAAAGATTCTTAAAAACTCCGCTGACATTGAAATACTCAAGATGGATAAATTCCCTTTCCCAGAAAGACCTTTTGCCATTGCCTTCGCCCCTCTGAAAAACAGGAATGATGCATTATTGATTGAAAAGTGTTCAGAATTGGGAGTTACTACCTTTTATCCTTTATTAACCGATTATAGCGTTAGAATGCCTTCGCAAAATTCTGTTAACCGTTTTAAGCAAATTGCCTTAGCGGCAATTAAACAGTGTGATAATCCTTGGCTACCTTCAATTAATAGTCCTCTTTCCTTGCAAGACGGTTTTTTTAGGATAATCGCAGAAACCTGGACACCTGTATTATGTTCGGAACAAAGACCTCTAAACAGAATATCCGATTTGACCAGGAATATTAAACCCTGTTTTATAATAGGTCCGGAAGGCGGATTTAGTGAGGCAGAATTTTCTTTTTTCAATCAGCAGCATATTATCTCAGTTTCTTTATCCAATCAGATACTTAGGGCGGAAACAGCAGCCATAGCAGCAGCAGCTCAATTTCAACTATTTTAAAATCCCAGTAAGGCAGTGGGGAAGACCCGATCAGCAGTTTCTTCTTTACACAAGAGACAAATGCTAATGTTGTTCCATTTTCTCGCTATGTTCCAAGCCGATCCTGTAAAGATAATTTGCCTAAAAGGGAATTTCGATTATTATATCAGAAAAAGGAGCGTGAAATGAATAATAAAAAGCTAAAAATATTGAATCCGATTATGTTTATCGTGATCTTTACTGCTTTTGCAGCAATGCTTACCTACAAAATTTCAGGTTTTTTTAATTATGATGCCTATGGCTTCAAAGAACTGCATGAAATATGCGGCTTTATCTTTGTTATTTTGGCTATTTTTCATATTACCTATAATTGGCAATGGATTAAAAGTCAGATCTTTGGCATAAAGCCCAAGAAAAAATAGGGTAGCTGAAAAGCCCCATTTCTTTACGAGAAAAAAAGCGGAGCTTCAGCGAGCTCCGATTACAATATCTACTATCTCACAAAATGTAGCACCTGGTTAAGAAATTCCTTTTCCTGTGCAAAGCTATATTCCAGTTTTAATGCAAGCAAGCGATTTTGCAAGGAGTCATATTTAGCCAGTTTCATAATATCTTTTTGGGTGCAGATAATATAATCCGGGTTCAGTTCCAGGATGTTTTTCGTTAGGGATGGCTGTTTAAAATCACAGTGATCATTAAAGGCATAGTGCTTTACATAAGATAGTCCCAAAGAATTGATGGATTCTGCAAAGGAAGCTGGATTGGCAATTCCGGAAACAAGCACAATGCGTTTCTCTTTAACATAATCGAGCGGATAAACATTTCCGGTAATATCCAAAAAACATTTTGGCGTATTAGAACTATGGTAAATTGGTATTCTCAACCGGTTAAGTTTTTGCAACCAAAGGGATTCTGTCTGTGCTTTATTTTTGCGGTTAATTACGATTAAACTATTTTGAGGGATATTGGAAAGGGGCTCTCTTAAATACCCCGCGGGAATCACAAAACCATTACCTATGCCCAAAGTATCGTCAAAACTGATAATATTCAGGTCTCTATAAATATAGTGATGTTGAAGAGCATCGTCCAAAATAATCACATCCAAATAAGGATATTGGTCTAAAAGCAATTTAACGGCAGATTCTCTTTTTTTGCCTACCACCACCGGAACATTTTGTAGGGAGGAAGCAATCAAATATGCTTCGTCACCTGTTTCCTGAACATCATATAGCAAGCTAAAATCAGGGTTAATGATATGGGGGTTATTTTCAAAAGCACTTTTATAACCGCGGTGTGAGATACCAACTTTTAATCCACTATTTATCAACAAGTTAGCCAGCGCAATCGTAAGGGGTGTTTTACCTGAACCACCACTAATGATATTACCAATGCTGATAATCTTGCATTGTGGATGATAACCTCTTTTCTGATAATAAGTTCGGCATATTTTCTGCCCAAAACCATAAAGAATGCCTGCCGGATAAAGTGCATAAGAGAGAAAAGAGCGTTTTAGGAGATGATTTTGGATTATTTTATTGGCATCCATTCATTTTAAGTGGGATTCAATTAGTTCCACCAGTTTTTCCGTTTCAAAGGGCTTATAGAGAACATCTTTCAAACCGTCAACTTTGGCGCGCACCAAAACATGATTGGGGTCGTATCCAAAGCCGGTCATCATAATCACTGGAATATTTGCATCGTAGTCCTTAATTCTCCAAAATAGTTCATAGCCATCCATATCGGGCATAGCAATATCTGTAACTACTATATCCACAGTCCCTTTCACGATTTCTTGAATTGCCTGCATTCCTTCGTTGAAAGTGATAATATTCCACTCGGGTTTTAAATGTTCCAGTTCAATTTTTAGGTTTTCTACCAGTTCTTCTTCGTCATCAACGATGCAGATTACTTTTTTCATTGTTACAATTCTTTACCTGTTATTATTTTTAAGATAGTTAAATATTTTTGTCGAGTTTTTTCTATCACTTCTTCCGGAAGGATAGGAGCGGGGGGTTGTTTATCCCAACCGCTGTTTTCCAGATAATCACGCACATATTGTTTATCGAAACTTTCGGGACTTTTGCCAATTTCGTAGGCATCAAAATCCCATAAACGGGATGAATCAGGGGTGAATATTTCGTCAATTAAAAGCACTTGAGAGCCGATTGTGCCATATTCAAATTTGGTATCTGCCAAAATAATTCCTTTTTGCATTAGTAAATCGTGTGCAAAAGAATATAATTCCAGCGATTTATCTTTAATATGAACGGCGAGCGTCTCATCCATCCGGCTCATAAATTCGCGGTAACTGATATTTTCATCGTGTCCGTCTTCCACTTTAGTACTTGGTGTAAAGAGAGGATGATTAAATTTTTGGCTTTCTTGCATTTCTTCGGCAATAAGCATTCCGCCGATGGTTCGGGTTTTTTTATATTCTTTCCAGGCGGACCCACTTATATAGCCACGCACGATACATTCAAAGGGAATGACGCGAGTTTTTTTCACTAGCATACTGCGACCCGCTAAGTATTCACTAAACTTTTGCAGCTCAATAGGATATTTAGAAACATCGTCAGTAATGAAATGGTTGGGGATAATGTCGGAAGTGGACTTAAAAAAATGCACTGATATGGCGTTTAGTATCTTTCCTTTATCCGGAATAGGATTCGGAAAAACAACATCAAAAGCGGAAAGACGGTCGGTACTAACGATTAACAGATTCTCTCCTAAGTCATATATATCGCGCACTTTGCCTTGGTTACTTCGTTTAACTATGGCTAATTTGCTAATCTCTTTGTGCATTTATGCTCCTTTGTCCTTTCTCAAGAAATCGTAGATAATTTTACTTTCATCCACGCTATCCAAATTTAAAGCCAGTGTCTCGTTAATTCTGAACTCTGTATTGTCAACAGGAAAATTATATGATTTTCCTTCCATACGACAAAATGTAATCTTACCTTGTTGTATTTTAAGCTCTTCACTATCGTATTCCAAATGTTTTGCCGCAATCAGAAATTGCAGCCATTTACGGTATTTATTGAGGAGATCAATTTCCTCATCAAGCAGGGACGCTTTTTCAAATTCCAGCTCATTAAAATAGTTATTTCGTTCTTGCTGAATCAGTTCCAATATTCCGTTCTCGGGAACCAGAAATATCTCTTTAAAAAGGGATTCCAATTTATCTAAGTTATATTCAGTATTTTTTTCGGTGTTACCTTCCAAAGCCATGCACCACCCTTGGCATAAATTTATTTCCTTTTTTTCGCAGGGAAATTCACCTGTTTCACACGCAGGCAATTTTAGCATACGAGCAAAAATATCCAGCACATCAATCAGGAAAAAACGGCTGCGAAAAGGACCTAAATATAACCAATCTTCATTCGTATTATCCTGAATCGTAATAAAAGGATAGCGATGTGAATCTAATGCCAAGTAAACATATTCAGCCCAAGGTCTAATCTGATATTGGTAGAGAGGAAGGTTTTTCGCTAAATGACATTTGTAGTGTATCAGGGCAGAAATCGCTTCCGGATAGGATATCCACTGCAATGTTTTTGCCGCATTCCACATCTCTTGATGAATTCCACCCTCTTTTGCCTTGTTGCTAAAGAAATCTATTTTTGCTTTCAAGTTGGCAGAATAACCGGCATAGAGTTCTTCTTTCTCACTACTTAGGAGGAAAAACACCCATCCTTTAGGCAGTGTATCAAACTGATTTTTGGCATTTTTATTAATAATAATCTCATTCATACTGCCAAAAATGTTTACCTTAGGTTTATGTCAAACGAAATCCCTCACCAACCTTCCGATGGAATGTTATGGTGTTCAAAACTCAATCCCTCCTTACTTGCTTCCCGTATCCAGGCCGAAACTATGCCGAAACCAACCCGTATCAAAACACGGGATGGTTATGGCAAAGTATTGAGCAGCATAAGATTAGCCAGTAAGAGCAAATAGCTTTTGTAATAGCGGGAAAGTAAGCATAAATGATAATGGTAATAAATGAGTTACCGAATTTAAGCTTGGGCAAAAGCCATAGCAAATTGGCTGGGCGAATTCTGTGCGTAAGCAATAATCTGCCTCAGCTTTTTCTTAAATTGCATTGATTAGCTGAGAGAGAGGTGTATCAGAGGGAGGAAATTACAATTTTGCGAATGCGTTTAGTTGCTACCACCAGCAGCAAAGTTAAGCCAATCATAATGGTGGACAAGGAATTGATGGTGGTGATGGTTCCTCTTCGGATGGCTCCTTCCACATAAATTGGCAAGGTGTCGAAGCCCCTTCCGGAAGTGAAAAAGGTGATAATGAAATCATCTATGGAAAGGGTAAAAGCCAAAAGTCCCGCAGCGATTATCCCGGGCATAATCAGCGGCATTTTTATTTTCCAAAAAATTGTGCCAGGTTTCGCTCCCAAATCCATCGCCGCCTCCACCAGTGAATAATCAAAACCGTCCAGTCGACTGCGGATAACGATTACCGTGTAAGAAATGCAAAAAGTGATGTGCGCTATTAAAACAGTGAACAATCCTGTGTTTACTTTGGTAAAATTAAACAGTAAAGCAAGCGAAACACCCATTAAAATATCCGGAATAACGAGAGGAATGTAGATTAAAGCTGAAACAAATTTACTTCCGCTGAATTTTTTATTTTCCATTCCCATAGCGGTCAGAACTCCAAAAATTGTGGAAATGAGAGTGGATAAACAGGCAATCAGCATCGTATTGCGAAATGCTTCCAAGATGGTTTTATTTTGGAACAAAAGGACATAATATTGCAATGTAAACCCTTTCCAACCGGTGATAATTTTGGCGTCATTGAAGCTGAAAATGATTAAAATTAAGATGGGAATATACAGAAATACCATCACCAGAGTGAAAACGGTTAAATTCATTCCCTTAAAGAACTGTCCGGCAGAAAAACGCTTCACTGATGCCTCCGAGCTTTGTTTCTATTGTAAAAGGCATAAATAACGATTAAAAACAGAGCGACGATAAAAAGTAAAGTAAGTGATAGTGCGGAAGCCATAGGCCAGTTACGGGGTATATTTTTCACTTTGTAAGTGATGACCTGTCCTAAATAGAGCGATTTTTGATTTCCCACCAATTGAGGTATCAAATATGAACCCAAGGCAGGAATAAAAACAAGCAATCCACCCGCAAAGATACCCTCTTTTACCAAAGGCAAAGTAATGTGGAAAAAGGATTTAACTTCATTTGCTCCTAAATCCATCGCGGCATTTAAAAGCGTCCAATCCATCTTTTCCAACACGCTATATAAAGGCAAAATCATATAAGGCAAATATACATATACCATCACTAAAATAACGGCAAGATCGGTTCTCATAATTTCCAGCGGGTTATTTATCAAACCCAAATCCAAAAGAAGATTGTTCAATACCCCATTATAGGCAAGAAAAATACGCCAGGAGAATATGCGAATGATCAAGTTTGTCCAGAATGGTATGATGATAAAAATCAGCAAAGTGTTTTTAACTTTATCTTTTGCTCTTGCAATATAATAGGCAACTGGAAAACCCAACAATAAACTTAAAAAAGTGGTTAACAAAGCCAGCCGAAAAGACAAATAAAAAGTATGTAGATAAGCAGGCGTCCAACTCTGCCGATATGCTTCCAAAGTAAATTCAAACTTCACATCATAAATATCGGCGGTTAGAAAACTATATATGATTACAATTAAGTAGGGAACCAGAAAAAAGAAAATCAGCCAGAGCAAAGCAGGAGCGGTCAATACCCAAGAAGTGAGATTTTTACGGCGTTCAGAAGCTACTTGGAGTGCATAATTTGGGTTGAGAGAAGGTTTATTTTTCATTCTATTGAAGGGCGTTTTATTGAACGCTGAAAATGATTGACCCCACCTTCCGAAAGTTCGTCGGGGGATAATACATTTTCAGGAATTTGGTTTATCAACCAAGTATCGGTATCATGCCAAAAAAGCCAGACCGGTTCTTCCCAATCCAGTGCCTTATCGTCAAAATAAACTCGTTTGTGTTGACTGAATACTCTTATTTTCAGATCTCCCACCCTTACGATATATTGTGTGTGGGAACCCAAATAAAGAATATCTTCAATCACTCCGCGCAGAATATTTATATCTTCCTGATAGCGTGGTTTATTACGGGAAATGGCTATTTTTTCGGGACGCAAAGACACGGTTAATTCTTGCCCAATGGTGGGCTGAAAATGAAAAGTGCTGTCTATTTCAAAACTATTGCCTGTGCCATCCGGACATCTGATTTGCACATAATCATCTTCAATGCCGATTACTTCTCCGGTGATCAAATTGGTGGCTCCGATGAAGTATGCAGAAAAAACGCTTTCAGGTCTCTCATAGATATCATCCGGAGGGCCTGCTTGAATGATGTTTCCATGATTCATAACCGCCACGCGGTCTGAAATGCTCATTGCTTCACTCTGATCATGCGTTACATAAATAAAAGTAATGCCCACGGCATCGTGAATGTTCATCAATTCAATGAGCATATGTTGACGCAGTTTCAGGTCTAAAGCAGCCAACGGTTCATCCAAAAGTAAAACTTTGGGTTGGTTAATTAATGCACGAGCTATGGCTATGCGTTGTTTTTGTCCACCTGATATCTGGTCGGGAAATTTATTTGCTTGATCCTCCATTTTTACCAGAGAAAGCATTTCTTTCACCCGACTGTTTATTTCATTTTTGGGATATTTTTTGATGCGCAAACCGAAAGCGACATTATCGAATACCGTCATATGCGGGAAAAGAGAATAATTCTGGAATATTGTATTTACCTGTCTTTTGTAAGGAGGCAGATTCGTAATGTCCATATTATCAATAATAACCCTGCCTGCACTGGGAATTTCAAAACCGGCAATCATCCTTAAGAGCGTAGTTTTTCCACAACCACTGGGACCTAAGAAAGAGAATAATTCTCCGCTCTGAATTGTTAATGATACATTTTCCACGGCAACAAAGCCGTCAAAATCCTTGCTCAAATTCTCCAGACGGATATCTTCCAATTTTGTTCATCTCTCCTTTTTAAGCAAAATACATAGTTGATAAAGGGAAAACAGAGCCCTCATTTATTGCTCTTGACAAAAAAATACAGTGGGGAATGCCGGGCGGCATCCCCACTGCTCGGAGGGCATTCTATGTAGGGTCTGTAGGCTAAGATCAATCAACATAAAACTCATAATTTTGTCAATAACTAAATCTACTTTTCTGAATTTTTTTTGTAGAATTGGATACACATAACACTATTTTACTACTATCAGCTTGCTTTTACGGCTGATTGAGTTCTGTAAAATTTCAATTAAATAAAGTCCATTGGCAGCCAAATTTCCTTGGCTGTCTTTTCCGTTCCAGCAAAATTCCTGAAGTCCATTTGCTTTGGTTGATCCATTTTGGGCGAAAATTATTTCGCCTTTCAGATTATAAATTTTAACGGAATAGGGAGCGGACTTTTCTGTATAATACTGCATTTTGAGCATATCTTTACCTGCCCGAAACGGATTGGGATACACACATAACAAAGCCGCTGAGGGAGATGGTGTTTGCACTTCGTCCGTAATGGAAACTGGACGGATAGGGATTTCATACCATAAATCCTGTGCCGGAAGATAACCTATATTAGAAGGATTTGCCTCATCGGATACGGCAAAATTGTAATAGAAATAACTGTCTCCCGCTACAAATTCAGGATAATACTGGAAGATATAGGTGCTATCGGATAAAGGGTTCATTGGGAAAGTGGAAACAACGGAATTATCTATTTTATAGCTGAAAAGCACCTGATTGATGCCACTTTCGTCATTTGCAGATAACACGAAACTAATGGGTTCGTTCTGATTTCCAATCGTAGTAATGGGTGTATGTGCTAATGTAGGAGGATTATTATCTGGTTCAATAACAAAAAGATGAGGGTCTAAAGCCGCAAAAACTGGATGGTCTGAATTTCTTCCCGATTGATCTGCGGCGTGAATGAAGTAGCGAATCGTATCCCCCAAAGCATATCCATTTAAAGAAGTTGAATAATTATTGCGCGTAAGAGGTTGCAAATAACTTCTTTGCCAGCTGCCTGAATTTACTTTGTAACAAACAAAAAGTGAATCAGTATATAATGGCTGACCGCTATGAGCCGTTATTTCTACATTAAAAACAATTTCTGTTCCCGCAGAAATTATATTGTGCCAAGGTGTATGAACAATCTGCAGCATATTTTTATCGGGAACTTCATGCGTTCTACAATGTAAAGCATCTGTAGATTCCCAAGGAGCTGAACTTGTTTGAGATATACCAATAACTTCATATCCTGGCATTGCTGTTCGATATGCCTGTAAGGCAGAATTATCGTTGCTGTTACCCACAATTGGGACAAAGACCTTTTTATTTAAAATTAAGGAATTAGTGTAGGGCTCATCGTTGGGAGTATAAACCCGGTAAACTCGATAGGGATAGCCCCAAGCACAATTATGAGTGGCAAAATAGTTGGCTGCCGTTTCTATGGCATTATATTGAGAATGACTAACTGGCACGCTTCGAATCAATATTTTATCTGGAGCCAGAAACTTTGCCCAGCAGTCAATGTGCTCGATATAAGTATTATTTGGGTCGGCTACAACTAAGTAGTTAGTAATGCCTAAATATTGATTCATTTTAGTGTTTACATTGGTTTGATTGTTACTGTTTTCGGAATAGACCAAATTGGTTTGGGCGGCAGTATTAATTCCGTCACACATATAATTGCCACCTGTTTGTTGTAAATTCATTCCGTAGTAGGTAAAATTTAGCTGAGTGGCAAATACTTGCGGAATTAAATTATCATTGGGACGCGGACGATTATAAGCAAAATCCACTACTCCATATTGGCCATTTCCGTCAAAAATGAACCAGGGACCGTAATCCCTTGTCCAGTAAGAATCGGTATTTGCATTTAAAAAACTAACATTATCCATATTTACGCCGGCATTGGTAAAAGCGCTGATGGCGGAATTTTGTTGCGAACTACTTACGATGCAAATTACATCTGCCGTATTTGCCAGTTGAGCTACCAGCGAAACAGGTATGCCTAAAGGATAACGAATTAAAACATTGGAAGCAGGTTCAAATTCAGCCACGGGACGAACTGGTGCGACCGGTGGATTTGTTTCCGTAAAACGCGTTCCCTCAAACAAACTGTTTTCCTGAGCGGAATTGGTAGCAAAGGCATAAGTTCCGGTAAGGGAAAGCGCTATGCCTAATAATATGATACCCAATATGCTTTGTTTTTGCATAGAGTTAAGCTCCTGTTTATCTTAAATATGCAGTTTATAATATACAATTTTCGTGCCGGAATTCGCTTTATTTTTACCCTATCAGGGAATTGCTTATATCTAATTTCCTGATCGCTCTTTTATATATATTCTAAGCGAAATATCCTCTTTAGCAAATTCCTTTTGCTATTAGCAATTCCCATGGCTTGCTAAGATTGTAAGCCATTATTTCTCTCTTTTTGCCACATAAATTATCAGGCACGATAGATTCGTATTTATTTAAGACCAAATAAGTGTTAAAAGGCAGCCGTAGAATCTCTGATGCCCGGTTAATTATTTTTATGCCGTTTTCCACAAGCTCGGCAGTGGTTTCTTCCATCAAATTCGTGTTGCAGATAATTTCCGTTATTTTAAGACGAGAGCTGGCTTCCAGACCTTCTTTCATCGTAACTATTTCTTCGGGAGTGGCAGTAAAAGGTCTCATTGTATTCACGATATAAAGCATTTTATAGCCCCGGTTTTTGATGAGTTCTTCAAAACGACCCAATGTTCTACAGCCAGCTGGGTCTCCGCCAACATCCAAAATAACCGTTTTTGCTTTATTTTGGATTGCCCCTTTTACGCGGGGAGAAATCATTGGCAGATCACTGTGCTTAAATTCTCCTTCCGGAGCGATTACATCAATTCCTTCCACATCAAAATCGTCTTTTATTTCCCTTGATCTAAAATAGGGATTTACTACATCCAAATCGGCTAAAACTACATCCAATCCTTGTGCCTTAAAACTGCGTGCCAAATGAATGGAATATTCACTTTTCCCGCTTCCATAAGCACCTATTATTATATATAACTCAGGCATCATACATAAGCTCCCTGAAAGATAATTATTACTTGCATTTGTATTTGTGCAGACAGTTGATTTATTCCAAGATGCGAAAAAACTCTTCTGAAAGTATTTTCAAATCAGGGAAAAAACCATCTGCGACCATTTTCATAGAGGAATGTTGATCGCGACTATCTTCATCATAAACGGCAAAAACAGTCATTCCTGCTGCTTTTCCTGCCTGCACACCCGTTAAAGTGTCTTCAATTACTAAACAGTGTTGTGGCTCTTCACATAAGTGTTTTGCCGCCTTCAAATAAATATCGGGGTAGGGCTTGCCCATTAGATCAATATCTCCGGTTATGGCACATTGAAAATAATGCCATACGGCATTGCGCATTAGCACTTTTTTTGCCAATTCCAAAGAGTTACTGGTTCCCAATCCGATTTTTATTCCTTTTTCTTTTAAAGCGATAAGCAATTCCGTGGCTCCGGGTTTAAGCTTTATATTGTTTTCATAATGATTACAAACCATCTTAGTCCATTCTTGCATAATACTTTCGGGACTATCGGGCAGACCGAATCTGGTCTTAAAATATTGGGCTGTTTGAATAAAGCTGTTCCCGGAAGGGAGGTTTTCAAACAGGTCAGTTGGAACTTCCAGACCCCGGCAATGCAAAAATTCCTTATCCACATTACGCCAGATTTGCATAGAATCAATTAAAGTTCCATCCATATCAAAGATTACAGCTGTAAAATTGTTCATCTACGGAAACATCCTTATTTTAGCAGGTGGAATATATATCTGGAGCGGGAAACGGGGTTCGAACCCGCGACCTCAACCTTGGCAAGGTTGCGCTCTACCAACTGAGCTATTCCCGCTTTTGGTACCAGAGGCCGGACTTGAACCGGCACGAGCTTAGGGCTCGAGGGATTTTAAGTCCCTTGTGTCTACCAATTCCACCACTCCGGCACACAAAAAAGCTGGAGGCGACACCCGGATTTGAACCGGGGATAAAGGTTTTGCAGACCTCTGCCTTACCACTTGGCTATGTCGCCAAAAATATATCTGGAGCGGGAAACGGGATTCGAACCCGCGACATCAACCTTGGCAAGGTTGCGCTCTACCATCTGAGCTATTCCCGCAAAAGAAACAAACTTGCACACCAAAAAATTAGCCGTGGCTTATCTGTCAATCAAAATGTATCCATTTCACTAAAGACATCCGCAGTAAAACGAAAGACAGTAGTGTATGGTTCCAAATAGGCATTGGGATGTAAACCAGCTTTTCTACAGACCTCTCTTAAAAAGGTCTCCGGTTTCCAGTTATATTCGACCGCCACTTGAGGCAGTAATATTCCGCTGCCAAAAGGGTTTTGGATATAAAGTCCATCGCGACCTATTTCTGGTTGCTCATTTTTCAGTAAGGGGATTAGCTCGCCCAAAACAGAAATCTCAATAGTTACTTTTTCCAGTTCCCTTTCCGTTAAGGGAGGAAAACGCGGATCTTGAAAAGCGGCTGCCACTGCCATTTCACTGATACTTTCCGCAATGGATTTATACCCTTTTATATAACCAATGCAGCCGCGCAGTTCATTATTTATATGCAAACTGACAAAAACACCGCGTTTAGGTTGGAAAGCGGGATCATCAGGTAAAGTAACTTTCTGTCCTGTAAAATGAGCTTTTATAGTGTTTCTTGCCAGGGATAGCAGTTCTTTTTTTTGTTCAGGGGTAAACATCTTTCCCTCCTGTTTCGTTAAATATACATTTTGGCGGAGAGATAACCAACAACTTGCGTGTCGTTTCCGGAAATTATTCCCGAATGAGTATATTGAATTACTCTCATTTTAGCATTTGAGCATAGTTTTCCATAATATAACATAGTGAGTATTCCGCCAATTCCACATGCCTCACTATTGCCATTTATAGTATCTTGCCATAACTGCTCAGGTTCAAGAGAGGTAACATCATTCACCAAAATACCGTCCATTTGTTCGGCTGTTTTGGCACGATGATAATGTGATAAATCAGAAGAGCAGAGAACCACAATTCTTTTCGTAGAGCTATAAATTGTTTCATATAGCAATTCCGCAAGGCGATTAGAGACGGCAGGAATCTGGTTACCGAACATAATAGGCAATATTTTTGCCTGGGGGAAAAAGTAGTTTACCAGAGGCAGCTGAATTTCCATAGAATGCTCTTCTTGGTGTAAAATCAGCGGAATATTTTGATCTGCACTGGGAGCAATTTTATTATATAGCTCAGTGTCTAAAGCCATCATTCCCAGAGGAGTCAAATATTCTTGATAAGGAGAAACGCTAAAATCAAAATAGTTGGATTGATGGCTGGGATGCAGAATTATGAAAGAATCAATATTTTCGTGGGAAATACTGAACATTCCCAGCGTAGCACATTCACCTGAATACATATAACCGGCATGCGGAAGAATCAATCCCAAACTGCGTTCAGAGGCAATAGGGGGGGTAGCATTACCAATCCAGTTCTCAATTTGGCGTCTTAGTTGTTTTTCAAAACGCGGATAAAAAGTTCCGGCATGCATAGGATTGCGGATCACTGTTCACCTCCTTGTTGGGGAATTAGAATGATAAAAGTTCCAGCTTTCTTTTCTGCATCGGTTAAAGTTCCATTTTTCCAGTCCTCACGGCTGGAAGGACTTATAACCGCTATTTGTTTTTTAGGGAGCATTGTTTGCACTCGGCTGACGGTTCCTAAAAAGTTTCTACTGTGAAAATCGCCGTTAAAGTGAATTATACGAGCTTTGGGCTTCATTTCCAAAGCATTGACAATACTTTCTGCCATTGTGTCATCTTTCAGACATTGCGATTTATATTGCCATTCCGGATCGCCCTTCATCATTGGGGATTGCATATCTTCCATAGTAGCCAGAAATGCTTTTTTATAATCATCATCGGGGTTGGTTATTTTAGCGGGTAACCATTTTTTATCTTCCTCAGAGAGAGCGTCCATAAAATCATCACCCATTCTTGCCATTTTTCCGGCAATAGGGCGCGGAATATTTGCTGCGATAACGCTTAATTTCTTCGCTTTGGCATATTCAATTATCGGACGATAATCGGTTAAATAGTTATTCCAAGGGCGACTTTTCTGCAAGAATTCTTCTTCACTAAGCCAACCTTCCACATAAGCATCCAAATCACTTTGAACATCGCGTTCAAACATTTCCATAGATATTATCAGTTCTTTTTTGGTTTCCAATAAAGGCAAAAGTTCTTTTTCGAGGTAATGGAGAGTTTCGTTATCGTGATATTCCCCAAAAAAGATGATATCATATTTTTGCAATTTTTTTGCCAGTTCCGGTAGGTTAAGCATTTCACCGGTTTTCACTTCCACAATGCAGTAGTCATTTGCATAGAGCATCATTACACTCATCAGAATCACTATAATTAATATCAGGTATTTCATTATCCCCTCTCTAAAGTTTATATTAATAATTTAAGCGATATTTGCCCGAAAGGCAATTTATATTTTCCATAAAGGTCTGTTCTTGTTCTGCGGGCATTGATGCAACAAAGCTAACTTCTTCTGTCCAGATAACTTGACTGATTTCACCCGCCAGAGTTTCCACAATATGTTTCAGGGTCTCAAAAGTAGGATAATCACAGGTGAGGGATAAATATACTAACTGTTTTGCCTCAATCAATTTGCTTTGCATGATGGTTTGTTCCACGGATTCACCATAGGCATCAATCAGACCTTTCACTCCCAATTTTATGCCTCCAAAATAACGGGTTACGATCGCCAAAATATTTGTTAAATTATTACGCAAAAGTGCATTCAGAATAGGTTTTCCGGCTGTTCCGGAGGGCTCTCCCGCATCGGAATAATAAGTTATATCTTTGTTCAAACCATAAATGTAAGCATAGCAGTGATGATTGGCAGTGGCATAAAGTCGGCAATGTTCATTTAATAGGTCTTTTACATTTTCCGCATGGGGAAGAGGATACAATGTACAAACGAAACGAGACCGCTTTATTTTTATTTCGCTTTGCGTTTTATTTTCTATCGTCCAAAGCATCAAATAATCCTTTTCCTTTACTTCCGCATTTTGAGCTAATGCACTTCCACACTTTATTTCACTTTTGGAAGGTCATTCCAATTTGTAGTATAGTGTGGAGAAAGTTTTGCGCGGCGCATCTTCCAGTCCTTTTTAATACCGTTGCTGGCATAAAAAAGGGTGTCCTGACCATAAGTTTGGTTCAATTTATCAACTGTTTCCATCAGTTTTTTGCGTTTATCATCCAGATAATTCACTTCCATAAAGCTTAAGGGGACATCTTCTTCCGAAACGATATCCGCCAGCATCACGCCGGCTTTTTTAAATTCAAAACCGGGCAAGAAAAGTTCTTCCAGTATGACTAACTCTTTTTCTATCAGGTCTGGAGTGTAAGCAGTAGGGGGGAAGAGGGTTGTGGACAATGAATTATTGTATTGCGGACCTTCTTTAAAGCGGTTTGTGGAAAGAAAAACCATCAGCAGACCTGCCACACAATTTTGTTTACGCAATTTTTCCGCAGCCCTGGTAACATATTCAGAAACAGCTTCTTGTAATTCTGAAAGTTCTGACACCTGTTTACCAAAAGAACGAGAAGTAACGATACTTTTTTTGGAAATGGGCGCATCATCCAGATCAATACAAGCATAGCCACGCAATTCCAAAACCGTTTTTAAGCCCGTAGAGGTTAAATAATGGTCGATAAATTTATCATCTGCATCACGCAATTGCAGAGCTGTCTCAATTTTATTCTGGCGTAAAAATTTGTCATATTGGCGTCCAATTCCCCAGACCTCTGAAACGGGTGTCTTTGCCAATGCCTTGCCAATGCGTTCATCAATTAGTAAACAGAGCGAACCTTTATAAGCAGAATAGTGTTTAACAAAATGATTTGCCACTTTTGCCAAGGTTTTGGTTTTGGAAATTCCCACCGAGACAGGTATGCCCGTCCATTGAAAGACCGTTTTTTTTATCTTTTTGCCAAAGTTCTCCAGGTCTCTATTGTTAAATCCATTAAGCCCCAAAAATGCTTCATCAATACTGTAAATTTCTATGTCTGGAGAGAACATAGCCAGCACTTCCATCACGCGTGAACTCATATCAGCATAAAGAGCATAATTGGAAGAAAGCAATGTCCCCCCGTTTTTATTGATGAGCGCCTCATATTTAAAACCGGGTGCTCCCATAGGAATTTTTAGGTCTTTGATTTCTTGCGAGCGAGAAACGATGCAACCATCATTATTTGATAAAATAGCTACTGGTTTGTTATTTAGTTTAGGATTGAACACCCGTTCACAGGATACATAAAAATTGTTGCAATCCACCAGAGCAACTATGTTATCATCTTTTAAGCCAGTAGTATTCATCGCTCATCTATCTCTTTATTCATAATTTTCCTTATTGTCACTTTATTTCCGATTGCCTTTAATTGTCAAGAATTGTTGTTCTAAGCCAAATGGGAGAGAGCCGAATAAAGAAAGGGGGAGAACATTTTTAGCATTTAGAACAAGGGCAGCGCCATCCTCACCAAATACACGCATAACTCTTTTGCTTTTGTGTAGATAGGGTGTATTTAAGCTTTCGAATACTTGCAATATGGTAACTGCTTGGAACATAGTCCATTATCTAACGACTAAGTAACACATCTCTTACACTGCTCTTATTCCGTTAGAGAAGTGTTAGAGAATTGTTACTTTATCATAAGTGACTAAAGTGAGTGCCTTACTGAGTATATTGTTGCTGGTTGTTATGCGGATAATTAAATGCTATTGTCCTGTTCTTTTCTCTATTTTCGTTACACAAAAAAAACCGTCAGCGGGGGTTGCTGACGGTTTGTGAGCTTTTGGACTTTGTTTCACATAAACAAGGAGGAGTTTATGATGAATAAGATAGGAAAAAACTAATCAAGCGCTCGCAGAAAAGAAGGGACATCTGTTTTGAAAGGAGGCATTTTTGTCGGTTCATTCACGGAGGGTTTTGTCTCTTCCGTAGCAGCGGGTTTATTAATATTTAGACGGTTAAAAATATCTATAATATCAGCATCTGGCTCATTTGGCTTATTGAATTTATCTTTAATCGTTTCTTCCGTAGCCGGTAAACCGGGGAAGTCAATGAGATGTTCTCTGCCTTCTTTATCCAAACCAGTGGCGATGATGGTGACTCTAATTTTTCCAGCCATACTATCGTCCAGAATGATTCCCATTATAATATTAGCCGCTTTGCCAGTTTCACTGACGATAACATTGGAGACCTCATCAAATTCGCTCATCAAGATATCATAACCTGCAGTGATATTAAGTAGCAGAGATTGACATCCCTGTAAACTGATGTGGGAAAGAAGAGGATTATCAATGGCTGCTCGCGCGGAATTGATGGCTCGATTTTCACCTTCGGCAATACCACTTCCGATAAGGGCATAGCCCATATTTTGCATAATTGATTTTACATCGGCAAAATCCACATTGATTAAACCCGTAACATTAATGATGTCACTTACGGCTTTGGCTGCCTCAAATAAAACCTCATCAGCTTTGTGAAATGCGTCCACTAAAGTAAATCCTGAATATATTTCACAAAGTTTGGAATTGGGAATTACCAGCAAAGTATCTACAAATTCGCGTAAATGTTTAATTCCCGATACGGCATTTTCGGCTCTTCTTGTGCCTTCAAAAGGGAATGGAGAAGTAACTATCCCAAAGGTTAATATTCCCATTTCACGGGCAATTTTGGCAATAATCGGGGCAGCTCCAGTTCCTGTTCCGCCACCCATACCGGCAGTTATAAAAACCATATCGGCTCCGTCCAAATGACTTTTGATATCGTCTTTGGATTCTTCTGCACTTCTTGCCCCAGTTTCAGGAGTAGCTCCTGTTCCTAATCCCCGGGTTAATTTTTTCCCCAGTTGAAGTTTCATATTAGCTTTACTTTTGGCAAGATCGCGGCTATCTGTATTGGCGGCAATAAATTCCACTCCGAAAAGATTGTTGTCAATCATTGTATTCAGGGCATTGCCACCTGCTCCTCCCACACCGATGATTTTGATGTTGGTTCCTATTTGGCTTGGCTTTTCGTCAAATTCTATCATTTTTCCCCCTTTTAGGTGAAGTCCTTGAGTATTTTCTTTATTTTATCCATAAATTTAGTATTTTTGAGGTTTGGCAAAGTAAAACTCTTATTCACGGGTTCATTGTTTTTGCCTAAGGCATAGTATAAAATTCCGGTGGCGGTTGCAAAAGCTGGATCTTCCAAACGACTGATCATTCCATTCAATCTGGAAAGATCTGGAGTAGCTATTTTAACATTCAGGTTAAAAGATTCGGAAAGAACAACATCCAGATTTTTCATTTTAGCTGTTCCGCCACAAAGAATAATGCCAGCCGTAACCAGCTCGGGAGTATAAAATTCTTTTGCTTTGGTATAACAGAGAGAGAGTATTTCTTCTACCCTATGTTGAATAACATTGCTAACCAAGAATCTGGTTTTGCGGCTGGGAGATCTTCCGCTAATACCTTCCACTTCAATATCTTCAGCTTGATCAACACTGCTTGCCAAAGCATTTCCATATTCCACTTTAATATATTCTGCGTTTCCTAAAGTAGTTTTAAGCCCGATGGCAAGGTCTTCTGTTATATTTTTTCCTGCCATGGGAATCACCAATATTTTTTCCAAAGAGCCACGATTGTATATTGCTAAATCACAAGTTCCGCCTCCGATATCAAGCACTAATGAACCCAGCCGTCGTTCATCTTCAGATAGGACGGCTTCAGAAATGGCGATATGATTCAAAACGAAATTCTCTGGATTGATGGTATAGCCAGCAAGTTCAATACATTTGCTTAAATTTCGCATAGGGGTAAGTTCGGCAAGAATGGTATAGACCCTGGCAATTAAATGAAAACCGTTCATATTAACTGGATTATGTATATCATCTTGATTATCTATCACAAAGTTATGTGGAATGCCATGTAAGATTCTAAAACGCTCCAGTCCTTTTTGAATTTTAACGCTATTTTTAGCATCATTGATTACCTGTTCTATATGCTCTTCAGTAATTTCTCCTGGTTCATTGGGAATTTCAGAGGGGATGGAAATGCGTCCGTCTCCAATTTGCGTTCTAATATGTTCACCTGTTATATTGCAATAAATATTAGCAGCAGATGTGTTTGCCGCATTTTCCGCAGTGGAAATTGCTTTTGCCACACAGCCGGAAAGAGCCTGAATATCTTTAACGATACCACATTCTATGCCTTCGGAAGGATATTCTCCAATGCCTAAAATTTCCAATCTTTTTTCTGCAGCTTCTTTGGCAATGATACAACGAACATTGGAAGAGCCAATATCCAAAGCGGTGATTATAGATTGTTTCATTTACTTACCTGCCTTAACTACAACCTGGTTTTTATAGCGTAGATCAACTACGCTGTGTTTGTTTATATTTCCGTTATCTTGAACAAACTTGTAACGGGCTAATTGCTTTGCCATATCTTCCTGAGAAGGTATGATACGAGTGCCTGTCTTGGCGTCAATAATGTTAATGGTATTATCTATCAAATAATATTCCGAAATTTGCGGTAAAAAATCAGGAGCTTCTTTGGTTATGCGTTTGTGTAATTGTAACACTCTTTGAAGCCCAGCATTTTTTAACCTCATACCCGGTCGGACTTGATTATTGCTTATGTAAGTGCTGTAAATGGGCAAATCTTCTCTATTGATAGGTGAATATTCTATTAAAATTTTACCTTCTGTATCCACCGGATGAAGTTCTCCCTCGATGGTTTTTAAATAGATGGCAGCTTTACATTCAGTAACTTCCAGCTTGATTGTATCGGGTAAATGTTTATGAACTTTAACATTTTTAATGCGAGAGAGCGTTTTAACTTTGGATTTTAGCTCGGAAGAAGGAACAGCTAACAGATTCATACCCAGAAAAGGTTGAGCTATTGTATAAAATAATGTATCTGGGATAACTTCATTGCCTGTTACGCGAACTTTCTGGAAAGTAAAAAGCTCTATGTGAGTAAGCCCAAACCACAGACCTGTACCCAAAATAGCCACACCCGCTAAGGCAAAGAAAAAGAACAGGTAATAACGGCTATTACCGCGTCGTTTACGAGTCCCTTTGTTTAGTTCCATAAGCTTATGTATCCAAAACCTTTAGCTAAACAGCGTTAAAATTTAAAAAAATGCTATCAGCGTTACAAGTTACTACTATTTTAGTTGTTATGGTTTGTGTCAACATAATTCTTTAATTCCTTTAAAATTTCTTCTCCATATTGCCAAATATTCCCTGCTCCCATAGTTATTAGTATGTCTCCTTCTTTAAGCAGAGAAAGGGTTTGGCTGACAATTTCAGCATTTGATTCAATTAAATGAACTTGATGATGTCCACTTTGAATAGCCGCATCGGCAATCAGTTTAGAAGTTATGCCCGGAATGGGTTGTTCGCGGGCAGGATAGATGGGAGCTAAGATTAAACAGTCGCAAGAAAAAAAGGATTTGCCAAATTTCTCATAAAAATCTCTGGTGCGAGAATACAGATGGGGTTGAAATAAGGTAACAATCCGCCTTTTGGCACTATCTTTGAAACCTTCCAAAGTCGCTTTGATTTCGGTAGGATGATGTGCATAATCATCATAAATGGTTATTCCAGCCGCTTCCCCTTTCAAATCAAATCTTCTATAAACTCCACTGAATTTATTCAGCCCTTCCAGAATTGCCGAAAAAGGAATATCCAATTCCAAACCTATGGACGCAGCCAGCAAGGAATTCTGAATATTGTGTCTGCCATTTACTTTCAGAGTTATGCGTCCCAATTTGTAATCTTTAAAAAGCAGATCATAAGAAGAGCCAAAACCTTGCATCTCTATATCTCTTGCCTGAACATCTGCTTGACGAGAAAAACCGTAAGTGACAATTCTCTTATTTATGGAGGGCAATATTGATTGAACTCCTGGATCATCTAAGCAGGCAATAACGCTGCCGAAGAAAGGAACCTTATTAGCATATTCTATAAACGATTTTTTGATATCATCCAAATTGCTGTAACAATCAAGATGGTCTTCATCAACATTGGTTATACCTGCAATGCAAGGAGTTAGCGACAAAAAAGAATGGTCATATTCATCCGCTTCCACAACGATATATTTTCCACTACCCATAACATTGTTACTGCCAAAGTTTTTCACTTTCCCGCCCACAATGATGGTTGGTTCCAAACCGGCACTTTCTAAAACAGAACCTGCCATAGAAGTGGCAGTCGTCTTGCCGTGGGTTCCTGAAATTCCAATGGAAAAACTCATTCTGGTTATTTCAGCCAACATCTCAGCTCTGCGAATAACAGGTATTTTCTTTTCTCTGGCAGCGATAATTTCTGCATTATCATCTCTTACGGCGCTGGATTTAACTACTACATCCGCGTCTCCAACATTTTCTTGGCGATGACCTTCCTCAATTTTTATCCCCAACGATTCTAAATGTGCCGTTAGGTCTGATTTTTTCAGATCAGAACCAGTTATTTCGAGTCCTTGATTGTGTAGAAATTCTGCTATACCACTCATTCCGATGCCACCGATGCCGACAAAATGTATCTTTTTTGTTCTTCCGAGCATTATTCCTCCTCGTTTTGCAGATAACTGAGAATATGTTTTACAATTTTTTCTGCTGCCTGATTGGGTGGAAGGGCAGCAAATCTTTTTAAGTAATTATCCAAATCTGCGCTTACTTTTTGAATATTTTCAACCAGTGTGGATGGTGTTAATTCACTTTGTTTTAAAAGCACAGCTACACCCTTATCTTGTTGAGCCAAAGCATTATAATATTGATGGTTTTCTGCAGCGGTGGGAAGAGGTATCAAAATTGCAGGTAGCCGATTTTCTTCCAATTCCGCTATCGTCATAGCCCCGGCACGAGTTACAGCCAATTGACATCTGGAAAGCATTCTTGGTAAGTCAGGAGAAAAATCAAAGAGAAACAGACCTTGCGTTCCCTTGTGTTTGGCAGTAAATTGCTCATAACTTATTTTACCCGTTTGCCAGATTACTTGATATCCCAGAGATAATATACTTGGTAAAGCCAAACTGACAACTTTATTTATAGCCACGGAACCTTGGCTACCTCCGCTGACGATAATAGTTGGTATATCGTCATTTAAACCTAAAGTGTTTAGATCAAAAGGTCGCAAATTGTTATCCAGATTGGTCTTTCTTAAAGGAATGCCATAATTAACAAGCTTAGCTTGGATTAAGTATTTATGCGTGTTTTCAAAGGAGATGAAGATTATGTCTGCCTTTTTAGCCATTTTTCGGGTGACCAAACCGGGGAAACTATTGCTTTCGTGAAAGAAAAGGGGAATTTTCAAATATGCAGCCGCGATGGCTGCAGGTCCTGAAACAAAGCCACCTGTGCAAATAACTGCCTGTGGCTTTTCTTTTTTTAGGATATGGATTGATTTTATTATGCTGCTAATTAAGTAAAAAGGAAACAGTAAATTTTCCTGCTTGAAAGAGCGATACAATTTCTGCACTTTAATTTGCCGGAAAGGATAACCTGCTGAAACACAAAGTGTTTCTTCTATGCTGTTTCGGTTTCCGATGAAGACAGAGTGGTGGTTATGTTTTTGTAATTCATCTGCCAAAGCTAAAGCTGGTGTTATATGTCCACCTGTTCCACCTGCACCGAAAACAAACTTCATACATATCTCCTTTGGGCGCTAATATTTAATAGCATACCCAAAGCAATGGAATCCATTAGTAAAGCGGAACCTCCATAACTGATAAAAGGTAAAGTATTTCCCGTTGGAGGTAAAATGGACATAGCTACCCCCGTATTAACCAGAACATTACAAAAAATATTCATTGCCAAACCGACTCCCAGAAATTTTAAGAATCGGTTCTCCTGTGAATTTGCCATCCACATACATCGGAAGAAGAGAAAACAATGTAAACCAAAAACAATTAGAGCACCGATAAAACCCCATTCTTCACCGATTACAGTGTAAATATAATCTGTGCGTGCTTCCGGAAGATAATAATGTTTGGCTCTGCCTCTTGCCATTCCTGTCCCAATAAGGCCACCACTGGAAAGAGCCGTTAAACTCTCTTTTACTTGGTAATCGCTATCTTCTATTTTAACTTCACCTTTGGGTCTTAAAAACAAGCTGAACTTTTTATAAGTGGTGAGGCGTCCTTTTCTATAGTCAGCACCTTTTACTAAAACTAAGCCGGCAGCAAGGATTCCAACTAATGCCAAAGTTAAAAGAACGCGTTTTTTTGCCCCTGCATAGATTAGCATCCCATACAGTGTTACTCCCCCAATTATTAAAGTACTTAAGTGCTTCTCTTTAATAATTAGGATGAAAGTGATAGCCGTAATTAACAATAAAGCGAATAAATTACTGAAGAATTGACCCGTATTGGAGCTGACCAGCTCATCGTTCTTTTTGTCCAAAATATGAGCGAAATAAAAAACCAATGCTAAACGCGCTAAAACACTTGGCTGGAAATTGATAAATCCCAAATCGATTTGACGAGTAGCTCCTTTTATTGTGCTTCCTTTTATCAGAACAATAATCAGTAGGATTATCGTAAGATAAACAAGGTAAGGAGAAAGCACCCTAAGTTTTTCCAGATTGAATACATAAAGAATAACAACTGCCAGAATGGTAGATATGAACAGAAAGAGAATCTGTTTGTAAAAATAGTGCATAGAACTCTGGACGGAAGAAATATCAAGCATAACTACCAGTCCTATTAAACATAATAAAAGGTAGGCAATCAAAATCATCTTGTCAAAACTAACAATATAGCGTTGTGTTTTACTTCTTTTCATTTTCTTTGCTTATCTCCATTACAACTTTCTTAAAGAAATCACCTCGTTCTTCATAATTTTTAAATCTATCAAAACTGGCACACGCAGGAGATAGAACTATTATATCTCCGGGTTCGGAATCGCTGAATGCTTTACGCATGCATTGCTCAAAATCTGAAATACATTCGAGAGGAATTTTGTCCTTCCAAGTTTGGGACATTTTTTCTATAGTTGCACCGGTCAGATATGCTTTTTTCACTGTTCGTTGCAAATCTGAAGTAAGCACGCTATAATCCTCCCCTTTATCTGAGCCACCTAAAATAACTCTGATCGGTTTAGCAAAACTATATAAAGCGCTACGCACTGAATCGGTATTCGTAGCTTTGGAATCATTGTAAAAAGAGACATCTTTTATGCTGGTTACAAACTCTAAGCGATGTGGCAACGGTTTATAACCATTTGCTGCTTCGACAATTTTTTCCGAATTCGGGATAAGAGCATAAACTGCCAACATTGCAGCCATGGCATTAGCGTAATTATGAGGTCCTTTAATCTCAAAAGAGGACAGAGGAACTTGCGTTTCAGAGCCGAATTGAATATAATTATCAGCTAAATAAGCCATGGCATTGGCATTTTTCTTTAAGGAAAAATATAACTTATTGGCTTGAATGTTATTGGTATATTGCTTAATTTCGGGAGAATCCCAAAATAGAACTGCTGTTTCTGTAGCTTTTTGATTCTTGAAGATTCTAACCTTGCTTAACGCATAGTCCTCAAAGGAATTGTAGCGATTGATATGATCAGGGGTAATATTTAGCAAAACGGCTACATCGGGTTTGAAACTGTCAATTAAGTCCAATTGAAAACTGCTGATTTCCAGCACGATGTATTCGATGCCTTTTTTTTCTATTGGATAACTACAAAAAGCATCGCCAATATTGCCTGCTAAAATGGAATTTTTCTTCATACTCTTTAGAATATGTTGAATTAAACTTACAGTAGTGCTTTTACCATTGGATCCTGTTACGGCAATAATTTTGGAATCATCTGCCTTGATTCTGTAACCAAGCTCAATTTCACTGATCAATTCAATATTTTTTGCTTTCGCTTTTTGCAAGATAGGCACATTTAGTGGTATGCCGGGGCTAATAATTAAACAATCACACTGCAATAGTTTATCTGTATGTCCACCGAATTCGCAAGGGAAGTCCTTTTTTAATGTCTCCGCTTCGGGGAGGTCAGTTTCAGGACGCAGTTCACTTAAAAAAGGAAGTGCGCCTAAGTCCTTTAATTTATAGGCAGCCGCAATTCCACTGCGAGCTAAACCCATAATTCCGTAATTTTTGTTCAGCTTAATCATAACAACATCTCTTTAGCGAAGTTTGATTGTAGATAATGCCACAGCTACAAGCAAGGCAGCTATGATGTAAAAACGCATCACTATTTTAGATTCGTGAATGCCTTTAAGTTCAAAGTGATGATGAACAGGGGCACATAAAAAAACTCTGCGACCTTGTCCAAATTTATGTTTGGTATATTTGAACCAAGAACGCTGAATAATAACGCTAAATGCTTCAAACACAAAGATAAAACCAAGGATAATGAAGAAGATTTCTTCCTTTAATAAAAGAGAAATGACCGCTGCAATTCCTCCTAAGGTTAAGGAACCGGTATCTCCCATAAAAACCTGTGCTGGATAACTATTAAACCATAAAAAACCCATCAAAGTTCCCATCACGGCACTGATGAAAACAGTCAATTCTCCTGCGCTGGGTATAAATTCCAGATTTAAATAATTCGCCGCTACAAAGTTTCCTTTCAAATAACTCATCACTCCCAAGCCCAGAAAAGTAAAAGTTAAAGTTCCGGCAGCAAGTCCGTCTAAACCATCCGTTAAATTTACGGCATTAGAAATGCCAGTGATGAATAATATGGCAAAAGGGATAAAAACCCAACCCAAAGGAATAATCAGATCTTTGAAAAAGGGAATTTGCAGAGTAGTGATATTATTGGAAAAGGAGCTACTGTAATAAATGGCAAAAGTAATAATCAGACCTACGGAAATTTGTCCTAAAAGCTTATAACGAGGCAGTAGCCCTTTTTTAGCTTTCACGAAATTCTTTAAATAATCATCCAAAAAGCCCAAAATTCCTAACCAGACGGTAGCTAAATACATCATTAAGATAGAAGGATTGGTTAAAATATTCCATAAAAGCGAAGAAATCAGCAGCGAAACCAGAATAATGATTCCTCCCATTGTAGGAGTTCCTTGTTTCAAACGATGTCTTTCCGGTAAATCTTCATCTATGGTTTCCACGGCTGACTTTTTTTTCAGTAATTTTATAAAAACAGGTCCCACTAAAAGCGAAATAATCAGCGATGTAATAAAAGCGCCAATAGAACGGAAAGTTACATATCTAAATACATTGAACACAATGCTGTATTTAGCCAGGGGGTAAAGCAGATGATAAAACATCAGTTCTCTCCTTTTAGTTTGGGGATTAAAAGTTCCAGTTGCCAATAATGAGAGCCCTTCAAAAGAATTACCGCGTCTTGGGGTATTGGCCAACGATATAAGGAACTTAGCATTCTTTTTACAGAATAAAAGTGAGTAATTTTACCTTCTTTGGCAGAATGATAAAAGACGGAGTGAGAACCCACCGTATATAACTTTTCAAAACGCATTTTGGCAAGTATGGAACCAATCAAATCGTGGTAATATGAAGTGCTGGAACCAAGTTCCAGCATATCTGCCAAAATAGCGTAATGCGGTTTCTCAGGATATAGAGATTGCCAATATTTTAGGGCATTTATCATAGAAACGGGATTTGCATTATAGCAGTCAATGATTAGCAGTCCTGTTCCTCTTTTAATGATCTGCGTTCTCAAATCCAATTGGATAGGTTTTTTTAGGGCAGATTGTATCTTTTTCTTATCTATCCCAAGTTTTAAACCCAAAACAATCGCAAAAGCTGCATTGATCGCATAATAAGGGGCTGAATAAGGTAAAATCCACAAGTCCTCATTCAAATAAAATGTTTGCCTGTTTTCTGTTACCTGCTGTTGAGTTATCCTGTAATTGCAAGTTTCTTTATAGCCAACGCCTATTCCTTTCCTGGCAAAGGGTTTGAAGCGCGGATTATCACCCGGAAACAAACGCAAAGCCAAAGGTCGTTTAAACAGGTTTATTTTTTCTTGAAATACGCCTTCTTCATTATAAAAACTTTCTAAATGTGCGGGTCCGATATTGATAATAATACCAATTTCAGGATTGACAACCTCAGCCAAAGCGGATATTTCTCCAAAGTGGTTTGTTCCCAATTCAAAGACGGCATATTGATGTTCTGGTAAAATTCTTAAGATGGTTTTACATAAGCCGATCATATTGTTTTCATTGGCACGAGTTTTTAATACGGAAGCGGAACTTTCCAAAACTTGAGCAATGAATTCTTTGGTAGTGGTTTTACCTGTGCTTCCAGTTAAGGCAATTCTTTTAGCGGGGAAGAGTTGTAAATATTTGCGGCATATATTACCCATTGCTTGCATACTACTTTGAACTTGGAAATACTGAAATTCCTCAGCCGAAATATCTGTTGGTAAGGGTTTTTCACCGATGGCGCAATTTTCTTTATGGGCAAGCACTTCTGGCAAGTAATTATGGCCATCGTATTTTTCACCTTTGATAGCTATGAATATACTTCCTGGCTTAATATTCCGCGAATCGGTAGAAATATATTTATAGCTAACTGGTTTTCTATAACCCTTCGGCTCAGGATTGTTTTCTGGTAAAAATAACAGTTTTAGTAATGTTTGATCAACAGGCAAAATAAATTCATCTTCAGCTTTGGAATAGGATGATTTTGAGGCAAGAGCCGCCAAAATGGTTTCTCGATCATTAAAATGATGTTTGGTGCCTTCAATTTCTTGGTAATCTTCACTTCCTTTGCCGCAAAATAATACTATATCATCTTTACCTGCAATGCAGATAAGGGATTCAATCGCTTGTTTTCTCTCTCTAATAACCCACCAAGGAGCATAGAGATCGCTGTCTGCAACAATATCTTTAATAATCGTATCCGGATTTTCGCTGCGAGGGTTGTCATCACTTATAATTACGGCATTACAATATTGTAACGCAGCTTTCAACATTAAGGGTCTTTTGCCTTTATCTCTGTCTCCACCGGCACCCAATAAGCAAAGGATTCTTTTATGAGGTAAGTCCTTCACTGCTTTCAGCACATTTTCAATTGCCTCAGGAGTATGAGCATAATCTATAAATATACCTATTCCAAAGTCATTTTCCACTTTCTCAATTCTACCTGAGACGGGTGGAATATTTTTTATGGATTGATGAATTTGTTCAGGACTAAAGCCCATAGCATATAAAGTAAGGGCAGATAAGCCAAGATTCTGAATATTGAAACTCCCAATCAGGCGGCTTGAAATAAAAATTTCCGCATCTGCCGAAATCAATTTAAAGCTGCTATTATGAATGTCGGTTTTTATATCTGCAAAAGAGAATTCAGCATCATTGCCTCCGATAGAATGCACTTTTGCCTGTTTGGCAATCAGCATTTTTTCTATCTTATCTCCAAAAGGATCGGCAGTATTGATTATAGAAATGCTTCCATCTTTTACGCCTTGTTTAAAAAAGCTCATTTTTGCCTTTCCGTAATTTGCCAGGGTCTGATGAAAATCAAGATGGTCACGCCCTAAATTGCTGAACAGACAATAATCAAATTTAACGCCATAAACTCTGTTAAGCGCCAAGGAATGAGAAGAGACCTCCATAACTACATATTTGATTTCTGCCTTTACTATTTCAGCAAATATTTCATTCAGTTCTATTATATCGGGAGTTGTGCGCTCGGAAGGAAATTTATTATCATTTATATAATAACCCAATGTTCCTATCCATCCGCAACGAAAACCCAGATTTTTTAGCGCTTCGTAAATCATTAAAGAAGTAGTGGTTTTACCGTTGGTTCCGGTTATCCCGATTAAAGTAAAAGGTATTTTTTCCGGCAGAAAGATAAGGCGAGCAATCAGAGCAGCTGCTTTTCGACTATCTTTAACTTTTAGGAAAGGGAAATCAGGATTATTAAATTCCTCTCCCACAATTAAAGCGGCTCCTTTTTCGAGAGCGGATTTTATATATGAATGTCCGTCAAAAAATTCACCTTTAATGCAGACAAAAATATCACCAGCGCTAATTTTTCTGTTATCTGTCCGCATTTTTCCCTGCCAATTCGGCAAATGTTCCAGGCCTCCCATTTCTATTAGCAACGAGTGTTTTTTCAAAGTTTTCACAATCTTATCGATCACAGAGTTGCCTCCAGATAGCATTTGCTTCCTTTTAGGATTCTACTACCGGGTAAAATGGATTGGGAACGCACAATTCCAGAGCCCAGAATATTTACTGCCAGTCCTTGTGCGGAAGCTTGTTTTAATGCTTCGCGTAAACTTAAGCCGATTAAATTGGGCATTGTTCCAGCTTCATAAACGGGTGCTTTTTTATCATTATTGCGTCCCAGCTTCAAAGTTATCGGATAGTGAGGATCTACAGTTACTCCATCTTTAGGATATTGATCAATGACAATCGAAGCAGAATCGGGTCCCTCCACCGTATATTTAAATCCGTAATAATTCAAAGTTTTTTCTGCTTGGAAAAGATGCATTCCGACCAATTTGGGCATTGTGAGCGAGGTCTGCATCAATCTATCATTATAAGGCAGAATCTGGCATTCGGGCATAAAGAGAATGTTTTCCACTATTTTTTTAAAAGTGGGAGCGCTGCTTGTGCTGCCAAAATGATATCCCGGAGCCGGTTCATCATAAAAAACCACGATTACCATCTGGGGCTTTTCTATGGGAAACATACCAACGAAAACAGAACTGAATTTCCCTTCGCTGTAGCCATGAGTTCCTTCCACATTTTTTTGAGCCGTTCCAGTTTTTCCGCCTACTTGAATATAGTCCATTTGAATATGTTTGGCTGTGCCATTATCAACCACACCTTGAAGATATGATTTAATAGTGTCCGTGGCGGCATGGGTAGAAACATTTCGTAAAACTGAGGGCTCAAATTGTTCAATGATTTTTCCCTCATCGTCTCTGATGGAATCAATGATTAATGGTTTCATCAGTTTTCCACCATTGGCAATGGCACAATATGCATTGGCAAGCTGTAAAGCAGTTGTTGAAATTCCTTGTCCGAAAGATACGGAATGTAAAGTATATCCATCCCAGTTTTGCAGTTTGGCAAACATACCGCTGGATTCACCCGTCATATTAAGAGCCGTCTTTTGGCCAAAACCCAGGGAGATGAATTTTTCGTATAATCGTGCAGGACCAATTCTCTCCGCTATTTTAGCTATTCCTACATTGCTGGATTTGGTAATAATGTCGCGAGGAGTTAATTCACCATATTGATGTGTGTCCGAGATCACTCTTTTGCCAATTTGATATCTACCGCATTGAAAGGTCTCCGTGGGCTTCACCAATTTGTATTCAATGGCGGGAAGCATAGTTAATGGCTTCATCGTAGAGCCCGGCTCAAACATAAAACTTACGGGTATATTGGATTTCACTCTTACCAAATTCGGATCTTCCATTCTATCATCTCTGGAGACACCCGCCATTGCCAAAATTTTGCCTGTATTAGGTTCCATAACTATAGCACCGGCATTTTTGGCTCCGTAAAGTTCCATTCCTTCGAAAAGAGCATTTTCCGTTATTTCTTGAATTTTGGCATCTATGGTAAGCCAAATATTATAGCCATCTTGCGGATTTTTAGAATGCAAT
Source organism: Candidatus Cloacimonas sp. (assembly GCA_039680785.1). NCBI lineage: Bacteria > Pseudomonadati > Candidatus Cloacimonadota > Cloacimonadia (SeqCode) > Cloacimonadales (SeqCode) > Cloacimonadaceae (SeqCode) > Cloacimonas (SeqCode) > Cloacimonas sp. (SeqCode). Next base: position 13,005 of record JBDKSF010000095.1, on the reverse strand, counting down.
TTGGGGTAGGGAACCGGATGATGATTTGCGTCCCAAACAACTTCCTTCCATCCATAATTTCCTGCCAGATATTTATCGTAGGTTGATTCTATACCGCAGACACCGGCAAGTTTATATAATGATTTATTGTTAGTGGCGGAATCATAACCATTGGATATTTCGCGCACCGATCCCAAAACCCTGGCAGCTAAAATATCTTTAGAATAAATCCTTTTCATTGAAGCAAAGCTGTATATTAGTCCAGTCATATCTTTTGCCCGGAAATCTTTAATCAATTTATCCAGCTCCACTTCGCTTATTTTATTGGAAATTTGAACGGAACTGGTTTTATTGCCCATATTTAAGCGTTTTAAGATATCTTCTTTAGGGAGGGATGTTTCCTTGGCGATGATTTCGGCACAAATTTCAAATGCTTTGTCCTGCGGAACTTTTTTATCTTTTGCCCAAGAAATAATGGAAGCCCTGTCTATGTCTATCTGATAAAAACTGACGGAACTAACCAGCAGATTACCTTTTGTATCCAAAATGGAACCTCTGCGAGGAATTAAAATTTCTTTTTGAGGTGTATATCTAAGTTTTCTTGCTTGTGCCAGATGAAAAGGATCTAAAATCTGAATACAAAATAGATAAGCAGTCCAGACCACTGCGGCAAGAGCAAAGATAACCACCAGAAAATAAAAACGAGTTTTCATTTTTAGTCCAGCAGAATCTGGATATTTTTAGCTTCCGCTTTTTGGGTAAGTAGGTCTATTATGCAATAGGTCTTCTTTTCTTGTTTGGGAGATGGCTCGTGCACATAAATAATTTTTCCCGCTTGCTGGTCTGGAATAAAATTGCTCAATTCCACACTCACTAAAGAAGCAATATGTTTTCCGCTGCGTAAATCATCCAGCTCCACCAGCAATTCAGTGTTGATATTTTTTTCAGCATAATAGGTCTTTTCCAGTTCCGCCACTTTTCTGGTATATTGCACGATTCTGTTTTTGTTATAAAAACTGAGAAAAAACACCAGTCCTAAAAGGATTATAAGTATCAAAAGTTTGCCTCGCATCATTCCTCCCGCGTTTTCCGTCGGTTTTGTTTCCGACCGTTTAATGAATTCTTATCTTCCTCTTTAACTTTCTCAGCAGCGCGTAATTTGGCACTGCGGGAACGGGGATTTGCCAATATTTCTTCTTCCGTAGCCGTTAAGGGCTTTTTGGTTAAAATATTTAACTGTTTATGATGGTTACAATTACAGCTTATGGAAGCAGGAGGACAAATACAATCCTGTTCCGCCAATTTAAAAATGCGTTTCACTATTCTATCTTCTAAAGAATGGTAACTGATAACCACTATTCTACCTGCGGGATTTAATAAATATATTGCATCCTGCAAAGCTGAAGAAAGTGCTTCCAGTTCCTTGTTCACATATATTCGCAATGCCTGAAAAATACGCACTTTTGTCTTTAGTGATTCCTTTGTACCTTTTCCGGCAACGCTTTCTATAATTTTGGCAAGTTCGCCTGTGGTCTGAATTGGCTTCGAACTTTTTTCCACTGCTTTGGCAATACGATAGGCATTTTGTTCTTCACCCAAATCTCTGAAAATTTGGGTTAATGTCTTTGTGTCCAATTCGTTAACCGCATTATACGCACTATATTGTAAGTCCCTGTCCATTCTCATATCCAGAAGCGCATCTTTATCAAAACTGAATCCGCGTTTGTCAGTATCTATTTGATGCGATGAAACTCCCAAATCAAAGAGAATTCCATCAATGCCTTTTACTTTCAAATAGGCGAGCTCGGTGCGCAGTTGTTTGAAATTGGCTTTTATTAAAATTGCATTATTATATTCTGTAAGTGTTTTTCCTGCTTCTGCGATTGCTTCACTATCTTGATCAAAACAATATAGTTTCAGGGAGGGCTCCTGTTTTAGCATCGCTAAACTATGGCCTCCACCTCCGGTTGTGGCATCTACATAAAGTTTGCCTGCTTGCAAATTTAGCAAGGATAAACATTGATTCACCATTACCGGAGTGTGAAAACTCATTTTTGATAGTCCTCAGAAGTAAACTCTTGGCGATGTTTGTTTAGCTTACCTGCCCGTACTTCATTATAGACCTTAGGATTCCACAACGAAATATAGTGCCCTTCACCTTTGATGATAACGCTATCCGTAATGTTCGTTTCGTTTAATAAGCGTTCCAGAATTCTTACTCTTCCGGGACCTTCCAGCTCTTGCTCCGTCATAGCAAAATCAATTAATTGGGTGCGAAGTTTGGCACAACGCTCGTCACCGTTTTTCAGCCGTTCCAAAGTATCTTTCCAGTTATCAAGAGGATAAATGGCAACTGTTTCATTGGGACCAAGAGTAACTATCACTTTTTTGCCCGCTTCTTCCGAAAATTTCTTCTTGAAAGCGGCAGGAATTATTACCCGTTGCTTATGAACAGAGTTTTCAAAGATACCTAAAAATTCACCGGACATAGCTGAAGCCCTTATTTTCAAGTTTCGGAACAAAACCTTCTTTTCTTCTACTGTCCGTGCTTTTTCGTGTCATTTCTATGAACCGCCTTGAGTTTTTTTGAGATATTGTGAGTTTCTATGGTTCTTTTATGAGATATGGTTTTTCTTGTCAAGTGCAAAATGCAATTTTTTTTAAGTTATTAAACTATTTTTTCCAGCACATCACTTTAAGGTTTAAGGTTTATCTTTTTATCCGATATAAGATTAGATTAGTAGTTTCGTAAACCAGAATATCATAGTGAGAGGCGTAGTTGATTGTGCTGCAATATATTGCGATTTATATAAAAATAATTTTTGCATTTTTACTACTAAAATTGGCAAAGACCTTTATCCCTTGTGCGTTTGAGGAGGTGTCCTCTTCCTGAAAATTTTTTGGTGTTGCCTATTATTTTCTCTTTCACTCCTTTCTTGCATCCCGAATGCTTTAAGTTTGCTTCCCGAATGCATCCCGTATGGCGATTCGGGAAGCATTCGGGATGGTTTTCAGAAGTATAGGGCAGACGAGTAGGAGCGTTGTTATCATTAGGAAGGATTATTTAGTCGGTAAATGAGGGCGGTAAATTGCCAAGAGAACGGGTATTTTTGTGCAGCATTATTCATTTTTACTTCAGAGAAAGGGAAAAAACAGAGGCAGATAGCTATCATCCAATCCGTTGTTAAGTAAAAGAACACTCTTGTTTTTTTACGATTTTGCCTTATAATATAAAGAGAATATTAATAACAGGAGATGAAATGATTCAGCTTTCTCAGCTACCTTTAAGCTATGGGAAAATTCATTTACCGGCGAAAGTTGCTCTGGTAGTAACCCAAAAGCCAGAGGGAGGTTTTAACTTAATTACAATTGAATGGTTTATGAGAACCTCCATCCAGCCCCCAATGTTTGCTATATCCATTGGGGAAAGCCGCTATTCACACGAATGTTTGGAAGCAAATCGTTTTTTCAATTTAGTGTTTCCCACGGCAGAAATGAAACCGTTATTAACTCTTTGCGGTTCCAATTCAGGCAGAGATATGGATAAATTTACCGTTGGTAAAGTGGATTTTATAGCGGGGAAATTACATAAGCTACCGGTTTTGAAAGATGCCGTTACCTGTTTTGAATGCGAAGTTGTTTCGGAAGTTCGAAGCGGAGATCATACTATTTACATAGGTCAAGTGCATTACAGTTGGTTAAATGACGAAGTAGAGCTTTTCTACTTATCAGGAACATTTATAAGGTCTGACTAAAAAGTAATTTTGGCTTTGTTACCTATAAAAGCAAGATACCCTATCTTGAGGACTGATAGTATTATTCTAAACGGAACGAAGACAGCAAATTATCTTTTTTACCAATGGTAGTTTACTTGCACGATAGGGGTTTTATTTAAGACCGAAAAAGAAAGATCCGTTTTGGGAACTGGGGCCGTCCACCGCATAGCATCAATGGCACTGATCAAATGATTGAGGATTAAAACGCCTCCGGTAACCATTGCATAATCTCTAAAATCGTTGCTGCGATTGCGGATTTTATTATATTCTCGGCGATTATCCATACTGTCCCAAGTCCAATAATGGTCCTCTTGATAACAATTCTCATCGATGAATTGTTGCTGTAAAACAGGATCATTAGGATATAATTCCCTTGCGGTTTGACGCACCCAATTATTATATCCGCCGGCATCAAAACCATTGCTATCATACATTCCCACTTGTTTAAAAAATAGGTCAGGATAACTGCCCGGAGCTAAATGGGCATATTTAACTGCATATTCATAATAATTCTGTTTCAAGAGATCGCTTTCGCTATTGAAATAATAAAGAGAGCCAATAATTACTGCCTCAGCCGTTAGCATAAGATAGCCCCGATCCCTGCCTGAACTTGCTTGTGACCAACCGGGGACTGCCAGTGATTTAAGTACCGTAAGTCCTCTATTCTGAGCAACTAAAAGAGTGGAAAACAGTAGGATAAACATCAGGATAAGAATGCGTTTCAAGCTGATTCTCCTAAAATTCAATTTGATAATGCAACATAGCTCCTTCCGATGAGGAGGGCGCTAAATATAAATTACCCACATCCTTACTGGAAAGTATGGAGGTCTCAATGACACTGAAGCAACGATTAAACAGTAAAAAACCCAAACAGAGCTGATTATTCATTTTAGCTTTTTGGTGCCGTCTCCGGATGGATTTGTATTCATTCCACTTTTCTGTGCTTTGCCAGTTCCATTCTTCATTACCCTGAAAAGTATTGGCAGAAATGTAATCAGTATATGACTGAGGATCATAATCGTAAATCAAATAATAGTTGCGCGCCATCATTTCTTGGATGTCATTATAATAAGAACTACTGGGATAATTTTGAACTGCCTGATAATGATTGGAGGGCATCCCGTAAGGTACTCCGGCATAAAGTTCCGCAAACTTCATAAAGTTCTTTTTTTGCAGGTCTATTTCGCGATTAGTGGCGTAAAAAGCATAAAGATTTACTACATCTATACCCACTAAAGCCGTTCCTCGTATATTATTGCCTAAAAGCAATTCTCCGCTTCCCGGTAAAAGGAAAGAAGAAAGGGGATAAACTATTTTAGGCAATGCCATAAGCGGTAAAAAACAACTTACCAGTAACGCTAATATTAGCCAATATTTATATTTTAAAATGTCCACTTCAAACCCAGCATAGGTGTTACATTTCCGGTAGGCATTGCTGCATAAAAATAGGGAACAGGTGTTGCCTGAGAAATGTAGTAACGGTTAAATTTGGTAGTTACGCGAATGGCATCTAAGCCAGCAGCTAAGTGATTAAAAGCTAATCCCATAGTAAAAAGATTGGCATAGCCATAATCATCTTTAGCGTCATTGCGCATTTTTATATAGGTCTGACGCATTCTGCTCATATCATGTGAATTGATTGAGACAGAGTTTTCCGTATCCGGACCCCAAATTGGATAATTTCCGATCCAATGTGTTTGTTGGCTGTCGTCAGGACCATCAAATTGCCAACGCGGCGAAGAAAAATTGCCGGATTCATCGGCTGCAAAACGATAATACCAATCCATCCAGCCAAAAACATAGTGGTTATATTTACCGATATCTTCGTAAAAATGCTGTGAGTTATTATTATCCAATCGGAAATAACTTTCATCATAAATATCCACGGTATTGATTTCTTTCAATATGTCTTGAATTTGATTTTGCCTGCCGCGCTCATAACGATAACCTTGGATCTCAGTTCCATCCGGTGTTGTATAAGTATAAAGTTCACCAGTGGCATAATACTCATATTTGTCGGTTTTATCGTTGCCTTGGTTGTTATAATAAATAATTCCACCTATAAGCGCAAGCTCAATGACCGGAAAAATATATGTGGTTATAGCTGTTTTATTGGCATAAAATTGGCCTGCGCCCGGAACCAGTAAAGACATTGCCATAGCAAGATGGGCGTCCTTTTTATTATAATTAACTTTAATCAAATCGTTAGTAATAACTGTATCGCGTGTTGCATCCTGATTCTCTTCTGGGGCTTGATATAACCACTGGTCAATATCTGTTTCTGCTTTTGCTTGCCCGAAAAGACAATAACTAAGCGTAAGGATGATTAGGCATAAGACAATTCTTTTCATTGCTAACTCCTTAATGAATCATTTTTCCACTGCGAATTTTAGGCGTGTAATTTTACCGTTATTATCCAGCACAATAATATAAACGCCGGAACTTAATCCTTTAATGCTTATTTCATAATCGCGAGGATTGTTTTGGGATGCAGGAATAAGCAACTTGCGAATTAAGGTTCCGCTAATGTCGTATATGCGAAGTTTTGTCTCACCGGAATAATTCTGTAGGTTTACTTTAACAAATTGTTCTTTAACGGGATTGGGATAGAGGTAAGCATTTTTTTCGGTTGAACTAACTGTCTCATCCTTAAAATTTAAAGTTACATATCCGCTAATTCCGTTTCTAAAACCGGCGAAAAGGATGGGATCGGTTTCGATGTTATTTTTTCCGTGGATGTATAATTTACCGTTTTCATCAGTATAATACCAATATAATGTTTGCCGTTGTTGATCGTAAAAAAGGTAGTCGGATTTATTTCCCTTGTTACTGGCTAAACACATTTCCGGCAGAATGTTGCCATTCTGCTCTACAGCTAAATAGCTACTACCCTGAAGTGGGTAAAAAAGTATGGGATGCGCATTTAAGGTTAATGACATTGGACTCTCCCAAGCAGAAATTGCTTCCGGAGAAGTGATGGGGAATTGGCTAAGCTTTGTACCATCTGCTTTTAAGGCATAGAGTTGTGTGCCGATTCCGAAAAATAGAACTGGAGAAATATTCTCTAAAGAAGTGAGCGCTAATTGCCCCGGTGTCTCACTACTATGATTGTTAAAGATTTTTTCCACATTGTTTTGGTAGATGCGATATAAATTACCACTATCAGCCATAATAAAAATCATTTCCACCGTCTTATCAGGATTAGCATAGATTATCGGCTCAATTTTCTTGCAAGGTTCTGGCAGGGAAAATTCCTTAATTGTGGTTAAGTTATCTGCCGCTAAAATCTTTACAAAGCTTTCTCCCAAGGCAATTATTTGATCGTCATACCCAGCCAGATGCTTAATCCCTTCCAGAGATACAAAATCTGTGTCTAAGTAATTCTTAAACAAATTGATCCCTGTTTGGGTGGCGATAAATAAACTATTGTTCAGAGAGAGAGGTGTTGTAACGATGGAATCGGGATAATTAATACCTTGCAGAGAAATTTCATCGTTTGCCCAGTCCGCTAAGTAAACTGTTTTATCCTTAGCATAAACTAATTCCTGAAAACCATCCTGATTGGAGTCCGTTGTTTGTAATGGAAAATCAGGATGGGAGAATGGAGCATTAAATGCTCCCAAAAGGTCTTGCCAGACACCATCTGCATTATTGAGCAAATTTATCTTCCCGATACTAAGAACGGGTAAGTTAGTATCGCTAAAACTGGAATTGATGATGGGACCGGTGACAACAACGGGAGATTGATAATCCAAAATTTGGGTGCTATCGAAAAAACCGCTTTCTAATTGGAAACTCATTTGGCTGGAAGGATTGCTAATCTGTTTTAGATGATACAAGCCAGGCAGATTGTTGCTATCCACTAAAGGGGGATTTGTAGTGGCACTAAGTTCTGGTTTCCAATATTCAGGGCTCCAGTTGACAAATAAGCCATTTGCATCCAGAATCGGTTTATAGGCGTGAAAATATTCGTAAGGAGTCCCTGTCCAATACATAGAATAATCACTTCCCAGGTCTGTAAGTCCGTCCGCTTCAATAATGGAAACGGCTTTTCGGTTAAAACTGGTGTTTACGGTATTGTTATCAAAATTATTTACCCAGTTACCAGAGCTATCATTTTGCCCTTCATCGTATAAAATATCTTCATTTATGTGCCAGACAAGTATTCCTCCCCCTATTGACGAACCATCCGCTTTCATAAAAGAAGGTAAAAGATAGTCGTATTCATAAGAAGGGGGTGGTGGAGAAATATCTGCCAAAGGTGTAGGATAAAGAATTACTCTTCCGTTCAAAGCTCCAAAAACAGCTGTGCCACCATCGCCATCAGGATCCACATTGCGGTTCTCAACCAAAATATATTCCTGAGCATTTAGCGGAATTTTATAGGTCTGAGGAATAGGGTTTTTTCCTTTCTGTGAAGCGCTTATGGCACTTACAGGTAATTGAGTTAGAACAGGAAAATCGGGAAATTCCTTTAATAAACCCTGATTTAGGTAAATATCCCTAAACATCAAATTGCGGGAAAAAGCACCCGGAAATGTTGGTAATGCACCTTCCACATATACATAATCACCGTTTTCCAATTCACCTACTAAAATCCCGGAACCACCGCTGTCCATAATGTCAAAAACTCCAACCATTGGAGAGGAATTGTAAACATTATATAAGTCCACCATTCCTAAGGAGTGGCCAAATTCATGTGCCAAAACGGAATTTAAAGCGCCATAACCATTGTGAATTGTTCTTCCATCCTGTTCGCTGGTATAAAAATCCTGAGAGATGGTTTCGGGGACATTACAAGAATGGGAAATGAGAACAGTTCCATTATCAACAACTGCTTCTTTGCCATCACCGACTTTTATGAAAAAAGAAGGTATGTCGGAAGGTGTGTCACCCAAAACATTATGTTGCCAGTCCGAGCCAGCGTGAATAATCATATAATGGCTGTAACTGGCAAAATCAATCTCTTGATCTATACTATCTGCCAGTTCAAAAGCGGTTTTGAAATATTCTTCCATACGACTGACAAAGAGCTCTGAATTTGCCCCCGGAGGATTGTAATAGCCCATTGTTTTGGGCAAAGTATAAGCAGGAATATCTTTAGGATAGACATCGTAATTTAGATTATACGCACCGGAAGATACGGCTAAATAGTAATATTTCATTGCCTCCAGATTTGCCTCAAAATACGGTCGATTATGTGGAGGAGCACCTATTGAATAGATATAGGTTGAATCCAGTGCCAATTGGAATTTGCCGTTACCAGTAGTATTACTATCATCAATGTCTTCCAAAGCAAAATCTACCAGGATAACTAACAGTTTGTTATAGTTGGCTTTATCCTTTTTAAGATTATCCTCTCGGGAATTTGGCTCAATTAAATTACTTAGATATGGATGCTTAGGTAATTTACGAAATTCCGTTGCTTTCGGCAACATCGTTTTTTGAGCAGGCAAGAAAGCTATCGTTAGGAAGAACAATAGCACAAAGGAGATTTTTTTCATCGATTTGGTTTAGAACTCAAACCCCAGCGAGAATATCTTATTATAATCGGTTAAACCGCCCGCAGGAACCATAGCAAAGTCAAAACCAAGTTTGTAGCGTTTACTGAATGTATAATGGACACCCACTCCAAAACTGGCTCCTTCTACTTCACCTGCATGATCAGAATAATAACCGCCGCGTAAAGCAATCAGATTAAGATAGGTATATTCTGCACCAACTCCGTAAATGGTTTCATCAAAATATTCCCAACCAGAAATTAATCTTTGATACAGAGGATCGTCATTTGCCAAAATTTTACTCATTTCTGCAGTTGCCATCAAACGCCCCATAGGATTGTCTATAATAGTATAACCCAAACCAGCTCGAAAAGTCATCGGAGCCGGGTCTGCCTGTTCTTCGTCACTATAAGTAATGTCGGGACCAACATTTTGCAGCACGATGGATGCGTTTAAATTATCCACTATTACATCTTTGAATAAGGCACCGGCATCAAAAGCAAAACTAAAAGCGGAACCTTCGGATTCGGTTAAACCTGTTCCAGGACCCAAATATGAGTATAACAGCTTAAAATTGCCACCTACTCCAACTTTTTCAGGAACAACTTCATAACTGTATCCTAAGGCGCCGGCGACTTCATAAGTATGAAAATCACCCAATTCAACATTATTTTCATTGGTTTGAGTTTGAGTTCCTGCATCCAGCCAGATAATATGCGCATTGATATTACCAATGCCATAAAAGTAATTGTTAAAACCTAAATACTCGTAGAAAATATCTTCAATTCCGGAACCTTGTAACCAAGGAATATGCGTAGCAGCAATTTGAGTATTTTTATTAAAAGCTGTAGCCCCCGGATTCCACCACATAGCATAAGCATCATCTGCAATTGCAGAATAGGCACGTCCCATTGCATTGGCACGAGCTCCAGGTTCAAAAGTTAAGAATAACATACTTGCCTGAGATATTCCAGACAATGCAAAGGGCAGAACAAGCATCAGCATTAAGCTGAACACCAATAAATGGCGTTTAAACATTATACCTCCACAGGTTTTATGAAGCTTGTTTCAGGTTAAAAGAAATATCACCTGAAGAATATTGTTTATATTGATATAATCTAATCCGCAAACTTAAATATCAGCTTAGATTATGCCTGAAATCAATGTTCTACATAATAGGGCTTACCCTAATATCAATTAAAAGGTACATAACTCCTTAAAAAAAATTGGTGCCGAAGGCCGGAATCGAACCGGCATGAGCTAATGCCCGGTGGATTTTGAGTCCACTGCGTCTACCAGTTTCACCACTTCGGCATCTTAACTTACCACAAAAACAAGGTCTGCTTTACTGTCAAGTAAAAAGGCATTTTGCTCTCTTCGGAAACTTATTTAGATAATGACAATATAATCTTGCAACCATAAAAAGCAAAGTTATTCTATTGGCAAGTTATCCTGAGAGCAGAGAATTGCTTTGACATAAATTCCTAACTTTATTAGTTTGTATTAGACGAAGATTTTATATCAGGTCTCGGATTTATTAATTGTTTTATAAGGGAGTATAAAATGCTAACTAAACTCTGGGTAAATAATTATCGCTGTTTGGTAAATTTTGAGGTTGAATTTGATAGTTTTACTTTATTGATTGGTCCCAATGGCGGGGGTAAAACAAGTATATTCGATATCCTTTATAACTTAAGAAAGTTAATAATAAATAATGCAAAGGTTTATGAGGTCTTTACTCCTTATGATTTAACTGCCTGGCTTGATTCCAATGAACAAACATTTGAGCTCCAGGTTGATGGTAATGGAGGAATTTATACCTATCGTTTAGTCATTTCTCATCAAAGGGAATTAGGGAAATTACGAATTGAACGGGAAACGCTTCATTATGATAATAGAGTAATTTTCTCTTTTGAAAAGGGTGATATTCATTTATATAATGATTATTATAAGGAAGGAGCGGTTATTTCTTTTGATTGGATGTTATCAGGACTTTCTATGGTTGTCCCCAGACAGGATAATACAAAATTGACTTGGTTCAAGGATTGGATAAACAAATTATTTATTTTAAATCTGGAACCCAAAGCCATACATTCTGTTTCTGAAGATGAATCCTCACAGTTGTTTAGGGATGGGAAAAATTTTGTTTCCTGGTATCGTTATTTTTCTCAAGAGCATCAGGATAAAATGTATGATCTGATAACCTATCTTCGGAATTCCATATATGGATTTGATTCCTTAAAATTGGAGTTAGCAGGTAAACATCGTATTTTGCAAGTTGGTTTTCGGAGTGAAAATAAAAAAGATAAGACCCTATTTTTTGATTTTGATCGGCTTTCCGATGGACAAAAAGTTTTACTTATCTTACATACTTTGTTAGTATGTTTACAAGAGATGGGTAATACATTGATGATGGATGAACCGGAAAATTATGTAGCACTTGCGGAAATTCAACCTTGGCTTATGGAACTTAGTGATGTTTGTGGAGTTACAATTCCTCAAATTATAATTATCAGTCATCACCCTGAACTAATTGATTATTTTGGAGTGGAAAAAAGCCGTCTGATAGTTAGAGAGCCACTTGGTCCTGCAAGAGTAAAACAAATAATCAATAAGTTTGAAGATGGCTTAAATTTATCAGAATTAATTGCCCGGGGTTGGGAAAATGAATAAAAGAGAAGTAAGCTTTGTTATATGTTGTGAAGATAAACAACAGGAATGTTTTGCCAGAAGATTTCTTAAAGGTTTGGGTTTTGAACCAAGACAGTTATTTTTTAAAATAAACCCTGCCGGAAAAGGTTCAGGTGAACAATGGGTTAGAGAAAAGTTCATTGAAGAGCTAAAAATCTATTATACGAAACAACGGATTTATGCTTTAATAGCTATTATAGATGGAGACACAAAAGGTGTAGAAGAAAGAATTACTCAATTTAATAATATATGCAAAGAATATAGAGTTCAAGTTCGGAGTAATAATGATGCTATAGCTATAATAGTTCCGACCAGAAATATAGAGACCTGGATTCATTATCTAAATGGTGAAATAGTTGATGAAGAAACAGTATATCCTAAGTTGAAATGTGAAAGTGATTGCCAAATTGCAGTAAAAAATCTTGTTACTATGTGTAAAAGTAACGGACTTAGTCAGGATGCTCCACCTTCACTACATTCAGCTTGTGAAGAATATAGAAGTAGAATATATAATTTCAGGTTCTCACATTAGTATGTTTAAAACTGATTATTATGGATATTATGACCCTAAAAGAAGGTATATTGACCCTAATAAACCTAAATTTGATCCTAATAAACTTGAAATTGACCTTAATAAAGTCCAAAATGACCCCAATAAACTTAAATTTGACCCTAATAGGAGTATTTCAGATTGGATTTTATATTTAATAAAGAATAGTCCTAAGATTAGTTATAAAGAAATGGCAGAAATTACAGGTAAAAGTATTCCTACCATCAAAAGGTCAATTACTAAACTTAAAGAGGAAGGATTAATCAAAAGAAGCGGATCTCCCAGAGGGGGAAAATGGGTTTTAGTGAAGAGTGAAAACAGCTGGAAAAAATAAATGGGGAAGGAAATCTTTTGATTCCAAATCGCAAGATGAAGGATTAATACTTCTAAAATAAACACCTAACAACTACCCATAAGAGCAAGAATCACTTATAACAATTTATTGTCCATTCTTGTGCACAACTATCATAAATTTCTATATTTCTGTTCACTGGGTGCTGAGGTACAG
>JBDKSF010000094.1 GCA_039680785.1 Candidatus Cloacimonas sp. | reverse complement strand
ATAATGCCTTAATCGGAGTTAGCCTAGTACCTTTTTGCAGATAATTTAAAATTCTTTCCTCTTGTGATAATTCTTTTGTTTTCATAATATTTGTTTTGTGATTATACGCCCCCAATTCGGGCGGATTGATGAATATTTTGTGAACATATAACTAAGTTATAAGCCATTTTGACAGATAACTTCATCAATTATATTGAAGTCGCAATCAAGTAACTGTAACTTATTACAACCATCATCACGAAGTGGATAAATTATCTCTAAACCTATAACTAAATCTTCAACGTCTTTATCGTGCTTTCCAGCTTGTTTGAATAAAAAACGGCTTATAATAGTGGCTATATGCAATGCTTTTCCGTCTTTGTCAAATATTTCTAAATCGTGTTCCATTGTACTATAATTTATTTTTGTGCAAGTTTTAACATAGGCACTGCACATAGCCTTAACGTTAGGCACAATTTATCTACTCTTCCAAACAATCCACTTGTCCAAAACTGATAAATCATAATTACTGTAAAAATCAGAAAGAACGGTTCTTAACTTTCTTAATTCATCAATATTTTTATTCCAAATTGATAGATGCAGTAAAATCTCATTTGGTTTACCGTTCTTTCTATCAACATCAATTTTGGACAGCATTTTGTCCCATTCTTCATCTGTGTATTTGTCTCTTAAATTTCCCATAATAAAACTGTGCATAACAAAAGTGTATAAGCAATACAGCCAATAGACTTTTGTTGTAACTTTAAAATTGCTTAGTTATTACATACCCTCTTCCTTTCAGAAATTCAATAGCCTCCAGCTCTGACTCTGTGATAGCTCCATTATGATAATCATATCTCACATCACAAGTTGGCTCTGATTCACTTGGGTAGTTGGTTGTCTTTTTAGCAAGATAAAGAAAATAACACGGGTTAAAATCTCTGATAAAGGCGCGTCTCTCAGAGCTTTTTAATAATATTCCATCTAAAGGTCTTTGCAGAATTTCACCACAAACAAATATATTGATAGAGATAAAATTATTGTCATCAGCATCATCGTAACCCCAGTTCGATAAGTTTTTTTCATCCTCTTTGTACCCCATTTTAAGGAGCTCATCTCTGAGAAACTTCTCATACTGCTCCTTAGTACACTTCATGCTTACCTTTTGTGTGAATTTTGTTTCCATTTTTTAGTCCTTTAAATTATTTTATCATTTTTTTGGCACTAATAAGTGTTTAGTGCCGATTTATAGCCCATATTGTACTGCCATTTCCCGTGCAATAAAGAAATGTATTCCACTTGAGCATTCATTCCATCTGTTCTCATCAAAATCATCCACTTTAACAATTTTTCCAACTTTATATATAAAATCGCCATCTTTATCTGATGCAATTTCTCGTATTTCAAGAGAATTACCTTCTATATCCTGAATATCAAGAACCTCTGCCTCCGAACATCTACATTTTAATGTTGTAGCAGAACTCCTTTTTGCCAATTCAGTAATTCTTAATTTTATAATATTGCCTTGTGCTTTTTTCCATCCAATAAAACTTCCTTCTTGCGGACACTGTAATAATAAGAATCCAGTTGCTTCATTATGTTTTGTATCGCTAAGGTCGGCATAGCGAAGGTCGGCAGAGCGAAGGTTGGCAGAGCGAAGGTTGGCATAGCGAAGGTTGGCATAGCGAAGGTCGGCAGAGCGAAGGTCGGCAGAGCGAAGGTTGGCATCGCTAAGGTCGGCA
>JBDKSF010000093.1 GCA_039680785.1 Candidatus Cloacimonas sp. | reverse complement strand
CAGGACAAGGTTTTTTTGTACTGGCGCTCGCTGAAGCGCCGAATAAATAACGCGGATCGGCGTCCGCCCGTACTAAAAACGGCGGAACGGCGTCCGCCTGTACAATGTTTTTTCGGCAGTCCTCTTTTATTTAGATATGCCTCTTTGAACGGTTTGGACGAACTGGATAAAAATTATTTGTTCCGCTGTGGGATTAGGAATTTGCATTGCTTTTTCCATTGCCTGCGAAGTATTTAATCCACTCCGATAGAAAAGGGTGTATATCTCTTTAATTTTAGCGATGGCTTCCGAACTAAAACCTTTTCTCATCAAACCGATACTGTTTAAACCAACGGTTCTATAAGGATTTCCCTGCCCTCTTGAAAAGGGAACGATATCTTTAATGGCGGCTGAAGCTCCTCCGACAAAAGCATAAGAGCCAATATGAACAAATTGATGCACTGCCGTTAAACCGCCCACACTGGCAAAATCGTTAATATGAACATGGCCACCACATTGAACTGTGTTGGCAATTACACAACCGGAACCGATTTGACAGTTATGGGCAATATGCACATATTCCATTAAAAGATTATTGCTACCAACGACAGTATCTTCTGCTAATTGATTGCTACAATTTATAGTGACAAATTCCCGGATGGTATTTTTGCTGCCGATTTGCAAACGGGTTGGTTCCCCTGTGAATTTCAAATCCTGGGGTTCGGTTCCCAAAACGGCATAAGGATATATTTTATTGCCTTCGCCTATAGTTGTATGCCCCAAAATGGTGACATTGGAAATAAGAACATTATCTGCTCCCAAAACGACATTGGCTCCGATTCTACAATAGGGTCCGATATTACAATTTTCGCCAATAATAGCGCCTTCTTCTATAATAGCTGTAGAATGAATAGTTGTCATTTTTCTCTCTCCATAATCATAGCCAGGAAATCACCTTCGGCTACTTTTTCTCCTTCTACGAATGCTTCTCCGTGCATTTTTGCCAAGGATTTTTTCAAAGATATTACTTTCAGTTCATAACGCAGCGTGTCTCCAGGCATAACTGGTTTGCGAAATTTAACATTGTCTATGCTGGCAAAATAGGCAACATAATTTTGGGGATTTTCCATTTGATTGAGTAACATAATTCCCCCTGCCTGAGCCATTCCTTCTATTATTAAAACACCCGGCATAATTGGATGACCCGGAAAATGACCTTCAAAGAAGGGTTCGTTAATAGTAACATTTTTTATTCCCACCAAGGACTCACCGGGTGTAAATTCAATTATTTTATCTACCAACAAAAACGGATAACGATGAGGCAAAATACGCAAAATGGCATTGATATCAAAGACCACATCCTTGCTCTTATCTTTTTGATATATCTTTTGGAGCTGATGCTTTTTCTGAATTTTGCGTAATTTTTTTACCAGCTCCACATTGGTTTTATGCCCGCTGCGCGCCGCTAAAATATGACCTTTAATCGGAACTCCCAACAGGGCTATATCCCCAATTAAATCTACCACTTTATGGCGAACAAATTCATTGTAATAACGCAAAGGATGGCTGTTCAAAATTCCTTCCGGGGAAACAGTGACCGGTTTATGATAGCCAAAAACATCTTGCAAATGTTTAAGCTCTTCTGCGCCAATATCTGGTTCCGCAATTACTAAAGCATTTTCCAAGGAACCACCTTTGATCAGCCCCTGATTTTTCAAAGCCAAAATTTCGTTGATAAAGCAGAAAGTGCGAGCTCCGGCAAAGTCCTTTTCGTAATGTTCCAAAGAGGGCAGCCAAGTATATTGAGTTCCCAAATAAGGATGTTTGTAATCAATCATAAAAGTTATTTTCAGCTCATTGGAAGGAACGATGACAATATCTACATTATCTTCCGGAGCGGAAAAACTGATGGGCGATTCCAGCTCGAAATATTCACGCAAACTATCCTGTTGCACAATTCCACATTGACGCAAAAGATTTAAAAAAACAACGGCAGAACCATCCGCTACAGGTGCTTCGGGTCCGTTTATCTCGATGCGAATATTATCTATTCTGATCCCCGCAATGGCAGATAAAACATGTTCAATAGTGGCAACCGTTACCCCATTGATGCCAATTGTGGTACCCCGGGAAATATCAACTACATGATCTATGTCAGCTGGAATTTTCGGTTTCCCGGGTAAATCGGTTCTGATAAAAACAATGCCTTCTTCCGCACCTGCCGGTTTAAATCTGATGGTGCTAATTTCTCCCGTATGCAGTCCGATACCGGTATAAGAAGATTCTCCGCCAATGGTTTGTTTATATTCCATTATTTATCTCCGTTGTTTGTTTCTTTTTTCTTGGCTCTCAGATAGGCAAAATACATATCGGGAAGGTTCTTTTGGGCAGCCATAATGCGTTTGGTAAGATTTGCTTCCATAGCTGGATAACCAAAATATTTTCCCTCATCCGGAATATTGCCGGAAACGCCAGATTGAGCCCCCACCATTGCTCTGTTGCCAATTTTAGTATGATCCGCCACTCCTACCTGACCTGCCAGATAAACATAGTCGCCAATAACTGTGCTTCCCGCTAAACCAACTTGAGAACAAAGAATGCTGTGTTCTCCAATAATGCAATTGTGGCCAATCTGAACCAAATTATCTATTTTCGTGTTATTGCCGATGATCGTGGAACCCAAAGTAGCTCTATCCACACAACTGTTGGCTCCAATTTCTACATCGTTGCCAATAACTACATTGCCAACCTGAGGTATTTTTTGTTGTCTGCCTTCCATTAACATAAAACCGAAACCATCAGCTCCAATAACCACTCCACTGTGCAAAATACATTTTTCCCCAATTATGCAATCATCATAAATACGCACATTGGGATATAGAATGGTTCCATCTCCGAGGGTAACATTTTTGCCCAGAGAACAGCCCTCGCCAATAATGACCCCGTTGCCAATAAGGCAATCTTGATCAATAACTACATTGGCTCCTATGGCTACATCCCCTTTCAATTGTATATTTTCTGCCAGAACGGCTGAGGGATGTATAGAATAAATGAGGTCTTTGTTTTCTTGCTGCAATAAATACGAAATTAACAGCATTAAACTAAAATAGGGCTTGTCAACCAGCAATAGATTTCTCTCTGCCAGCTGGGAGGCAAATTTATCGGAGGTGATAATAAGCCCCGCGGCACTGGATTTTACCTTTTCCAAAAGGTTTTCCTGTTCCAGAAAGATAACGGTTTGAGCATCCGCTTCTTGGGGTTCGCCAACTTTGCAAAGTTCTGGGGGAATTTTTCCTCTTAATTCTCCCGGGCAGATTTGGAAGAGCAATTCGGCTGTTATATTAGTGTTAAATCTTTTCATCTTATTAGGGTTTGGAACCTTCAAAGCCACCGGAAGGTTTAATGCCTCCGGGCATATCCGTTTTGGGCTCGGTTGCATTAGGAGCTGTTTCCGAAGGTGGTTTTACAGTGTCCTTATTTAGTTCCAATAAGATCTGATCGGTTAAATCCATTGTGGGAAGTGCATATAAAACGCTGCCCATACTAATATCAAAGATCATTGTATATTTTTCGTCTTCAGCTATCTTTTTTATCAAATTATGGATTTTTTGCGTTAAAGGATCGATAAGTTCGCGATAGCGCTGTTCCGCTTTTCCTCCATCGCCGAAATATTCTTCCAAAAGATTTCCTGCTTCCGTTTTTTTTGTATCAATTTGGCTTTGCATATCTCTTTTGGCGGCGTCGTTCATAGTCAGTTTACGGATATCAAAATCGCGTTCCATTTGTTTAATTTCATCATCCAGAGATTTTATTTGATTTGTCCAGTTTTGTTTGTCCAAAGCAAATAATCTGGCAACTTCCGCGGCCTCGTTACTTTCCATCAGCAAGCGGTCGGTATTCACAAAACCAAATTTTACGGGCTGAGCATAAGCAAGGGAAAGTAAAGCCCATAGAATGGCAAGTATTACGATATGTTTTTTCATTATATTCTCCTCATTGAAATTTAATCTTGAAGCGGAAAAATCGGCTCCAGAATCTTTACGGCGCGGACATCATCCACTCTTCTAACCGGAGTTGTTATAGGCGCTTCTTTAACGAGTTCCGGGTTTTCTTTACACTCCTTGGCAATTTCTATCATTGCCTCTGCGAAGGCATCCAAACTTTCCAAGCATTCTGTTTCAGTTGGTTCCACCATCATTGCTTCTAAAATAATCAGAGGAAAATAGATGGTGGGGGAATGGAATCCTTTATCTAAAAGGCGTTTGGCAATATCCAAAGTAGTAATTTCAGATTCCTTTTTTTGCCAAGTGCCATCCATCACGAATTCGTGCATACAGGGTTCCTGATGTTCAATATGATAATAGTCACCTAAGCGTTTCATTAAATAATTGGCATTTAAGATAGCATTTTCAGATACTTGACGCAATCCCTTCGCTCCTAACATTTTTATATAGACATAGGCACGAATTAGAATAGCGAAGTTACCATAAAAACTATGCACTTTCCCGATGGAAGTAGATTCATTGGCATAAGAGAAATGATAGCCATTTGCGTCTTTAGTAATTATGGGAACAGGCAAATAAGGCAGCAACTTTTCATTTACGGCTACGGGACCTGAACCGGGTCCTCCCCCTCCGTGTGGAGTGGCGAATGTTTTATGTAAATTAAAGTGCATCAGATCAAACCCAATTTTCCCAGGTTGCACGATACCCAAAAGCGCATTCAAATTGGCTCCGTCCATATACATTATAGCATCTACGCCGTGAATGATTTCGGCGATTTCTTCAATTTGCGTTTCAAACAGCCCCAAAGTATTGGGATTGGTAATCATAATTCCAGCGGTATGTTCATTCACCAATTCGCGCAGTTTGGCTATGTCACAGCGACCTTTTTCATTGGAAGGAAGTTCCACTGTTTTAAAACCCACCAAACTACAAGAGGCAGGATTAGTTCCATGCGCGCTATCGGGAATAATGATTGTATCTTTATGAATGTTTCCTTTTGCTTTATGATAGGCAGCGATAATTTTAATGCCGGTAAATTCACCTTGCGCACCTGCAGAGGGTTGAAGGGTTACACCTTTCATACCAGAAATTTCCAGCAAATCATTTTGCAATTCATACATCAGTTCCAAAGCGCCTTGCATCGTTTCTTCCGGTTGGAAAGGATGCAAAGAACTGAAAGATGCGTCTCGCACCAATGCCTCATTCAGTTTTGGATTATACTTCATCGTGCAACTACCCAAAGGATACATACCTTTTTCAATGAAGTGATTTTTGTGAGATAGGGAAATATAATGACGCATTACATCCAATTCGCTAACTTCCGGAAGCCGCGCTTTTTTAGTTCTCAGCATTGGTTCTGGGATTAAAGTTTCCAAAGGGATATCTATTTCCCGCTGGGGTAAGGTTACCCCTTTTCTACCTTTAGAACTATGTTCAAAAATGGTTTTGCTCATTTTACCGCCTCCTTCATTGCCTGCACGAAACTATCAATTTCCGCTTTGCTTTTCTTTTCGGTTACCGCAATCATCAGTTCATTCGGTTTTCCATAAGGGGCAAGGTCAATTCCGGCATAGATATTTTCGGGCAGCAGTTTGTGGATTATATTTGCCGCTTTTTGGGGAGTGCGAATTACAAATTCTTTAAAGAAAGCTGCTTTAGGATAGGCAAGAGCCAAACCCGGGATTTTGCCAAGTTCGTTTGCCGCATAATGTGCTTTTTGCACGGATTGAGTAGCTATTTCAATCAGCCCTTCTTTCCCCATTAAACACAAATAGACAACGGCAGCCAAAGTGCAAAGTGACTCATTGGAACATATATTGGAAGTGGCTTTGGAGCGTCTGATATGTTGTTCTCTTGCTTGTAAAGTTAAAACATAAGCTTTTTCGCCAGCTTTGTCTATAGTGCCACCCACAATTCTTCCGGGCATTAAACGCGCCATTTCTGGTTTAGTGGCAAAAAAACCAAATAAGGGACCCCCCAAATACATATTATTTCCCAACGCTTGTCCTTCTCCAACGGCAATATCGGCATTATATTCTGCCGGTGGCACAAGCACAGCCAAAGAAATAGGATCCACGCTGGCAATTAGCAAGCACTTCTTATTTTTATGCACGATGGCATCAATTGCCTTGGCATCTTCCAAATTACCATAAAAATTGGGGGTTTGGATAACCACACTGCCAATTGTATCATCCATCATTGCTTCCAGAGCGGATAAATCCGTCACTCCCTCTTTTTCGGGAACGGTAATAAGTTCAATTCCAATGCCTTCCGTATATGCTTTTATCACTTTTACATAATTCGGATTCAGAGTGGCAGGCAAAATTGCCTTAGTTAGATGATTTTTACGCACCGCCATTAAAATTGCTTCCGCTATTGAACTGGCTCCATCATACATACCAGCATTGGCAATTTCCATGCCTGTAAGCTCACAAATCATTGTTTGATATTCATATATATACTGCAATGTGCCTTGGCTTACTTCTGCCTGGTAAGGAGTGTAAGCAGTGTAAAATTCTGGACGCGACACAATAGTATCTACGGCAGCGGGAATAAAATGATCATAAACACCCCCTCCCAGAAAGGAATTTACCTTTTCGCAGGAAATATTTTGGGCTGTTTTCACTTTGATCGCACGCATTATTTCGAGCTCCGAAAGCGGTTCAGATAAGGCAAGTGGTTTGGTCATTCTTAGTTTAACGGGTATCGCGGCAATTAAATCCGCAAAATTTTGGACGCCAATTTTGGTTAGGATTTTTTGCCTATCCCTATCGGTATTTGCTATATAGGGCATTTTAGCTCCTTATTTTATATGTACTTAGTATTTTTTATCCTTAAAAATTAGAAACGAGGTTTATGTCAATTTGTTTTTGGCATTGCTAAAAATGGCACATATCCATAAAGGACTAACTTGATTTTCAGAAAAGAGATAAAAAAAGGGGTTTATGCCACTTTTGTAGCTAAAAAGAATAGGTATGAGCCAAACAGGAATTTAAGGAATTTTAGGATTGGGAGACAAGTTTTTTTTAAGACGGATGTTTAGCCAAGCGAGAAGTCCTTTGTGCCTTGGCAAAATTTTGCTTCACGCTAATTTTTTTAAAGCACTTAGGGCTCCTCGCTTAAATAGCTTAACTAATTCAATCTGTTATTCTTAACAGCTTTGTAGTAACCACCTTTTTACCAGATACTAAACGGCAAAAGTATAATCCGCTGCTAACTTTTTTGCCTGCGCCATCGGTTCCATTCCACTCCAATTCATAATTTCCCCCTGTTTTATTTTCAGCCAGCAGGGTCGTCACTTTTTGTCCTTTAATGTTGTAGATGGCAATATTCACTTTCCCGCTTGCCGGCAGTGCATATTTAATTTTAGTGCCAGCAGTAAAGGGATTGGGATAGTTTGATATAGCCAAATTCGCAACCGGGCTATCGGGATCATCTATGGATAAATCCGGATTTTGCAAAAGCAATTCAATGCTTGCGGCTCCCACAACTCCTCGTCCCAAAGCATCTGTCCAAGGTCTGCCAGGTTCATAAATCCAGCTATGACCACAAGCGGCATTGTGATCAAAGAACATTTTTTGATATTCAAAGAGGTCTAAAATAACTGCAATCTCGCCAGAAATGCGGGTTGTATCTACAATATCATAAGTAAAAGCAGGGTCATAATCCAGATTAAATATATAGCCGAAATCCATCAGAACTTCGTTCGTAATTGCCCCTTCGGCAAATCGATTAATTTGAGCAATTACCATTCCCTGTATATTTGGCTCGCCCCAAGGATTGGATCCGATCTTAAAACGAATCGCTTTCACATTATATTCCTGATTACCCAAATCCATATCTACGGCAACTTTAATCGGGATAGCCCCGCGATCGTAATCGGTCCACGACGGCTCGGAAGATAGCCAGGAAAACCAATTTTGCTCATCAGGATCAATCATCCTGTAATAAACATTCATATTAGTATTCAAATTAGATAAAGAATAGGCGGTTATGCCAATGTTATGAACCCCGGGAGTTAACAAATAATCAGCAATTATGCCAGTAAAGGGCTCGCTTGTGGCTGTATAAACCAAAACGCCATCCAAAGTATATTCCACGCTATTCAGAGCATCTGCCGGATCGGATATTTGGGCAGATATGGAGAGTGTATTACAGGATAAAATTGATCCACTGGCAGGAGAAACGGAATTTATGACGGGAGCCATTGTTTGAGTAGTGGGAGAAAGAGTAAAACTGATAGTTTCTCCTGCCTCAGTTATATTATTAATATTGATCGCAAAAGTATTGCCATTGTTTAAAAATGAATGTGGATTGGTGTAAGCATTAAAGGCAGTTCTATATTTATTTGCACTGAAAGGTGCCTCCGCCACCAAACCATTTACGGATATAGTTCCATTGGGACGATATATATAAACTTCATCGGGAGGACCATCTGCATTGCCACCATACCGTCTATCTACTTTATAAATTAGTAATCCTGAGCCGGGAAGCGCCTCTTCCAAAATATCGCTATCCTTTTTGCGATATTCAAAAATCAAGGACTCGTTATTGTTACCAGGAATGGCATATTTATAAGCATTATTGGTACTGGAGGTCACCGGATTTAAAGTATAGGTATTGCCAGCTTGGATAGCAGGAATGGCACCTATCCAATTGCCATATTTGTATTTCATATACATCAACGGATGTCCATCTCCGCTTTCCATTAAATCCCAACACCCTGCCGGAGTTAAACCATCATATTCATAATGATATAAATCCGGAGCGCCAACACTATGAAACATCTCGTGACAAAGAGTGCGCACATCGTTTTGATCTTCCGTTTGAAATGTATAATCATAGACCTCTTTATTATTTATATAAGCACTGGCATAATACAAAGCCCAGCGGTGTCCCCATAAAAGATCCGCCCAAGCGGAATGCGGACCCCGAACGATAAAACAGACATTATCCACGCATCCATCATTATCAGCATCAATGTTTAAAGAAACAGGAACCTGTGAAGCAATGGAATTAATGGCATTGGACAGCATTGTTTGTTCCCGCACTCCCCTTTCATTTTCATCATTATATCCATTAGGATTGGTAATTGCATTATAGGGAAGATAATAACTGCGCGGATGATTATCCTGATAGGACAGGTTTATCTCATCTGAACAGGTAGGATAGTGATAGGTCATATAATTTAGCTGATTATAGCTTACTTTCTGAAAATAGTTCCGCAAACTAATGGCAGTATCGCCAATCTCATTAAACCGGGCATTATATACTGAGCGCGGAATTTCAAATTCGGTCTGATCACTAAAGCGGATAAATACACATAAATTATTTACTGTTCCGGTATTAGGACCGCGTCCGTTGCCTCTTTTAGGGGCATTCATAAAATCAATTTTCCGCTGTCTTGCCTCTCTGGATATATTGATATTGGGAGTTAAACCATAAGAAACAGGATTTATCGTCCCATAACGATAAGCCGAAGGAACCGGTTCACCGTTTTGTAGAATGGCATAATAGTAATATCCATTTTGCGGACTTTGAATTATCGTAAAACCATCGGCATCGTGTAACCGATTGGCAAATTCATCTCCGCTGGCAAAAAGATTTAACACAGAGCCATCCGGCTGGATCACTTGAGAGGGCAAATTAAAATAAGGAGCGGCAAATCCTAAAATAGGAATAATACATAAGAATAAACTAAAATATTTCTTCATCGTTCATCTCCTATATATAAGTTAAGCAAAATTTGTGCCTAAAACAAACGGAAAAATAAAACAGGTCTCAATTAGAACACCCGCTAAAAATGAGGAACGGCGCTAATGATAATAGGTTAGCCATTCAAATTGCTCTTCTTTGACGGATTCCTTCCCTTCCTCTGCGTAATAAGGATAACATCTTGTTTTCCATCGGTTTTCTTATTTGCCTCTCCTCTTCCTCCCGACCTCCTCTCCTCCCATTCTCCTCGTTTAGGAGGAGAGAGGGACTGGTGGATGAGGAGAGTCCTTCACGATAATGGAAAGGTGGAATTCAAGAAAAGTTGCTTGAAATCAAAATTACGCTTTATGCGTTGGCGCTGGCAAACGCTCTATGGGATACCCGTAAATTCAGGAATTATTCCATAATAGTGGCTGCTCATTTAACGATATAATGCACTCACATAAAAATTTACTTGCCTTAAATATGCCTCTCTATATAAATGCACCCAAAATTTGATCTAAATACTTGAGAACTTCAAGTCAAAGGGAGTGTTAATGCGACTGAAGACATTTCCGGGGGGAGTCCATCCTCCGGATGAAAAAAAGTATAGTGCCTCTGTGCCTATAAAGGAAGCTCCAATACCCCAAAAAGTTACTATCCATCTGTCACAACATATCGGTGCACCTTCAAAACCGATTGTAGCGGTGGGAGATGAAGTTTTAACAGGCCAAAAAATTGCGGAAGCAACAGGTTTTGTATCTCTAAATCAACATTCTTCCCTTTCCGGAAAAGTTACAGCCATAGACCTTTTTCCTAATGCCACTGGTTCAAATTCTATGGCGATTCAAATTACCGGAGACGGATTGGATAAATGGATAGACCTGGTTGATGAGCCCAATTTTATGGATTTGCCTATAGAGGAAATGAAAAAAAGAATCGGTGAAGCCGGAATTTGTGGAATGGGTGGCGCTGGTTTTCCCACTTTGGTAAAACTTTCTCCCCCTGCCGATAAACCCATAGATACAGTAATTTTAAACGGCGTGGAATGCGAACCCTATCTTACCAGTGACCATCGTTTAATGCTGGAAAAGGGCTCGGAAATAATAAGCGGCTTAAGATTAATTATGAAAATATTAGGCGCAAAACAAGGAATAATCGGAATTGAAGCCAATAAACCTGATGCCATAGCCAAAATGCAGGAGCTCACTAAAAATGAATCTGCCCTGAAAGTGGTTCCTTTAAAGCTTCGCTATCCTCAAGGCGCTGAAAAACAATTGATTTATGCCGCCACCCAAAGAAAAGTTCCTGCCGGCGGATTGCCAATGGCGGTAGGAATTGTAGTTCAAAATGTGGCAACCGCTTTTGCCATCTACGAAGCCATTCGTTTTCAAAAACCGTTAATTCAAAGAGTGATAACTGTAACCGGTTCTCCCGTAGTAAATCCCCAAAACTTGCTGGCAAGAATCGGAACTCCGTTTGCGGAACTGGTGGATTTTTGTGGCGGAACCAAAGAAGAAGTGGGGAAAGTTATCAGCGGTGGTCCGATGATGGGTTTTGCCCTTCCCTCTTTGAATGGAACAGTTGCCAAAGGTAGCGGTGGCTTGGTTTTGTTAAATACGCAAGAGGCAAAACTGAATGAAGAAGGTAATTGTTTACGCTGCGCTCGCTGTGTGGATGTTTGCCCAATGAATTTACTTCCCTGTATGATTGTTTCAGCCGTAAAATATAATAATCTGGATTTGGCTGTGAAATCCGGATTGAATGATTGTATAAAATGCGGTGCTTGTGCTTATGTGTGCCCTGCTCAAATTCGTTTGGTTCAATATATTGATACAGGCAAAATCCGCTATGCCGAAACCAAAAAGTAGGTAAACAAATGAATGATAAATTGATTGTTTCGCCGGCTCCTCACTATCACGATAAAACCACTACTAAAAATGTGATGTGGAATGTAGTGCTGGCTTTAACTCCCGCTTTAATTTTCGCTATTTATTATTGGGGTGTAAAATCTCTGCTTTTAACTCTCTTGGGTGCCGTTTCAGCTATGGCGACGGAAGCGTTGATTCAAAAATTGAGGAAAGTTCCCATTACGATTTCTGATGGCAGCGCTTTTTTAACAGGTATGCTACTTGCCTATAATATAAATGCCGGAGCCCCTTGGTGGATTCCTATTTTGGGATCAGTTTTTGCCATTGCGGTTGGCAAACAGGTCTTTGGCGGTTTAGGTAATAATCCTGTAAATCCAGCTCTTTTGGGACGGGCATTTTTGATGGCTTCCTGGCCTACAATTATGACTGCCGGATGGGCTAAGCCCAAAAGTGGGATTTTAAGCGGAATTTCCGATCCTAATGCCATTACGATGAATCTGCAAAGTTTATCTCCCAAAGCTTATGATTTAGTAACTGGCGCCACTCCTTTAAAAGTGGCTCAGACATTAAGGGACAGTAGTTTTGTTCATTCTTTGGGTGCTAATGCTGCAGAAGGCGCTGATTTAGCAAATCGGATTTTTGCCAATTTAACTGATTTTTCCGCTTTGAAGAACTTATTCTGGGGAAATATAGGTGGTTGCATTGGTGAAGTTAGCGCTTTTGCTTTGCTTTTGGGCGCTGCTTATCTCTTGTATAAAAACATTATTGAATGGCGTATCCCTTTATATTATCTCGGAACGGTTTTTGTGTTGTCTTTCTTTCTGGCTCCGCTTCAAGGCGCGGGATTCAGTCCTCTGCTGCCTTTTTTCCATATCTTTTCTGGTGGCTTAATGTTAGGCGCTTTTTTTATGGCGACCGATTATACAACCTCTCCCATAACCAAAAGCGGCAGAATAATTTTTGCCATCGGCTGCGGAATATTGACTGTAGTAATTCGTTTGTATGGTGGTTATCCGGAAGGCGTTTGTTACAGCATCCTGTTTATGAATGTAATGACCCCCTTAATTGATAAACTCACTATGCCTAAAGCATTCGGGAAGGTGAAGAAATGAAAATATATTTACAGCTTGGTTTAATCTTGCTTGGCTTTTGTATAGTGGCAACTGCTCTTTTGGCTTATGTAAATACCATTACCAAACCCCAAATTGATTCCATCCAATTAAAAGAAGCGGAACAAACCCGCAAAGAACTGATTCCGGATTCCAATTTTGAGGAAATTAACGGTGAATTTAGTTACTTTATCGCCAAAGACAGTAAAACTAATGAAGTAAATGGCTATGTTTTTACCACGGAAAAAAATGGTTATAACGGTGCCGTAAAAACTATGGTTGCCGTAGATAATGATTTTCGCATCATTGCCATCAAAGTGATTCAACAAACAGAAACACCCGGCTTGGGAACAAATTCCACTCAACCCAAATTCTCGGAGCAGTTTAAAGGTAAAACCAGTGAACAACTAATTGTGGATAAAGATGGGGGTGTGCCTCCCAATTGTATTAAAGCCATAACTGGCGCTACAATAACAACCCGGGCAGTCACTAATTCCGTGAAAGAATCCCTCCAATTGCTGAAGACCTTAGTTCAGGCAAAAAGCGAAACATCTAATGAAATACATGCAAAGGAAGAGGTGAATAAATGAGCTTCATTAAAGAATTGACTAAAGGCATCATAAAAGAAAATCCTACCTTTGTGATTGTCTTGGGTATGTGTCCTACTTTGGCAACTTCCACCTCTGTGAATAATGCCATTGGAATGGGTTTGGCAGCTACTTTTGTATTGATTTGTTCCAATATTTTTATCTCTTTGATAAAAAATATTACTCCCGACAAAATTCGTATTCCTGTTTATGTGATTGTGATAGCTGCTTTCGTTTCCATTGTGGATATGAGTATGGCTGCATATTTGCCCGCCCTGCATAAGTCCTTGGGATTGTTCATTCCCTTGATTGTGGTTAATTGTATAATAATGGGCAGAGCTGAGGCATTTGCCAATAAGAATAATGTAATCAATTCCATCGCCGATGGCATTGGAATGGGGCTGGGTTTTACTCTTTCCTTATCAGTTGTGGCAACTATCCGAGAAATTTTAGGTAATGGAACTTGGCTGAATATGAAAGTTATGCCTAATTCCTACGATCCAATGTTAATTACATTGTTGGCACCCGGGGCTTTCATTACGCTCGGATTTTTGATGGCTTTGATGAATATGCTGAAGGAGAAACAATAATGGGCTTTCTTGGACAACTTTTCACAATGGCAATTTCTGCCATTTTAATCCAGAACTTTGTGCTTTCCCGTTTCTTGGGTCTTTGCCCTTATTTGGGTGTTTCCAAAAAAATGGATTCCGCTTTTGGAATGGGAATGGCTGTTATATTTGTAATGACCCTGGCTTCTGCCTTCTGCTATTTGATTTATCAATATCTGCTGGTTCCCTTTCAATTGGAATATCTGCAGACCTTGGCTTTTATATTGACAATTGCGGCGTTGGTGCAGTTCGTGGAAATGTTCATTAAGAAGAATTCTCCTGCTTTGTATAAATCTTTGGGGGTCTATCTTCCTTTGATAACAACCAACTGTGCCGTTTTGGGCGTTGCTATTCTTAATATAACTCCTCTGGCAGATGGCTCGCGTTACAATTTTATCTGGGCTGTGTTAAACGGTTTTCTTTCCGGAGTGGGTTTCACCTTTGTCCTTTTGGCAATGGCCGGAATTAGAGAACGACTGGAAATGGTAGAAATGCCCAAAAGTATGCGCGGTATGCCCAGTGGTTTAATTCTTGCCGGCACAATGGCTTTGGCTTTTTACGGTTTTATGGGAATGAAGATTTAAAGGAAAGGTGAAGAAATGAATTTACTAATTGTAATCCCCTTAGCCGCTACCGGATTTTCGGCCATATTGTTGCCCGTTGCAATTATGGGCTCTTTGGGTTTGATTTTTGGGCTCGTTCTTGCTTTTGCCTCCAAGGTCTTTCCCGTTACCACTGATGAACGCATAGAAAAAATTTTAGAGGTCTTGCCGGGAGCCAATTGTGGCGCTTGCGGTCAACCAGGTTGCGCAGGATATGCCACAGCTATCGTAACTGACAATAAAGAATTGAATTTATGCGCCCCCGGAGGAGCCGCCGTCGTAGGCAAAATAGCTAAAATTATGGGCAAAGAGGCAAGCGCCCAAGAACGAAAAATTGCCTATATCCATTGCAGTTCCGGTGGCAAAAACAATACTAAATGGAAATATGACTATCAAGGTATTGAAAGCTGCCTTTCTGCCGTGAATATTGCCGATGGACCAAATCTTTGCTCCTGGGGCTGCGTTGGTTTCAATGATTGTGTAGCTGCCTGTAAATTTGATGCGATCAGCGTGGATGAAAATGGTTTGCGAATTATTGATAGAGCAAAATGTACCGGTTGCGGAGCTTGCGTAACTGCTTGCCCGCGTAAATTGATAACGCTGATTTTAGAAAGTAAAAATGTGTTCATTACTTGCAGTTCCAAAGATAAAAATCCGCTGCCCAAACAGAATTGTGGAGCCGATAAACCCTGCATTGGCTGTGGGCTTTGCGCCAAAAAATGTCCCGCTCAGGCAATTACCGTTGAAAATAATATAGCCAGAATCGATTATAGCAAATGTACCGATTGCGGAACTTGTGCAACTGTCTGCCCTACTAAAGCCATTATAGACCTGAAAATAGCTGACCGGACTTAAATGTTCGGAACAAGGACTGAAGAGCTTTTTAGAACTGGGATTTTAGGATTTATAGAACAGGGATTTTAGGATTTACAGAACTGGGATTTTAGGATTTACAGAACTGGGATTTTAGGATTTACAGAACTGGGATTTTAGGATTTATAGAACTGGGATTTTAGGATTTATAGAACTGGGATTTTAGGATTTACAGGATAGAAGTTTTTGTTATGGGTTGACCAGGAGGTCAACCCTACTGGAAGAACGACGTCCTCGTCGTTCCCCTGACAACCGAGTTATCAAGTTCCCACTTTATTCTATACAAGCTTGATAGTTTGTTTGTTGTGGTTGACCAGGAGGTCAACCCTACTGGAAGAACGACGTCCTCGTCGTTCCCCTGACAACCGAGTTATCAAGTTTCCACTTTATTCTATACAAGCTTGATAGTTTGTTTGTTGTGGTTGACCAGG
>JBDKSF010000092.1 GCA_039680785.1 Candidatus Cloacimonas sp. | reverse complement strand
AATTACGGTGTTTTAATCGTGGATGAAACAGCTGATTTTAGCGGTAGCAGTCCTTTTCAACCAACGGATGAACAGGTGGATAGCTTTTATGATCAATTGATTTCCGGTTTATGGAATGCCTCTCATTTCGATTTAGCAACTCTTAATGATACCTTGCGTCTATGTGATCTGGGTATTTATTCTGTAATTATCTGGCATGGCAACGATTTTTCCGATATGTTCTATCCCTATTACATCAAGGATGCCTTAAAAAAGTATATTTATTATGGAGGAAAAGTTCTTTTCTCTCTATATCATCCCAGTAAAGCTTTTGAAATGAATGATGGTTATCCTGCTTCTTTTGCAGAAAACACTTTTAGCAATGAAGTTCTGGGAATCAGTAATGCAAATTATACTTTTGCAGCGCGCTTTAATGAAGCTCATAGCGTAAATCCTGATTTTATCGATATTGAGGTTGATCCTAATAAGGTGCCAACTGCTTTCAACGGTCATTTATATAATATCGAAGTTATCAATCCTACTTCTTCGGCAACTCCGCTTTATAGTTATGCTTCCGCTTATGATAATGCCACTTCTCAAGGTATCTTAAATGGAGGCGGAGTAGGAATTTTGCACAATTATTACGCTGGCAAAGCCATAACCTTAAGTTTTCCTTTCTACAATATGGATTTCAATCAAAGCCGTCAGGTCTTGCGCTATATTATAGAGACCTGTTTTGAAGAGCCGGTAGCTGTTACTGATGAAATTCTATCTCCAGTGGCAGAAATTTCCATTCTGCCCAATCAGCCCAATCCTTTTGTTGCCTCCACCCAAATAAATATCCTCTGTAAAAATGACAACGCTCCTTTGGAAGTGAAGATTTACAATCTGAAAGGTCAGTTAGTTAAGACCCTTTACAAGGGCATTGCAGATGCCAAAAATACACTCACTTGGAACGGAACGGATCAAAATGAAAAACAAACCGCCTCGGGAATATATCTAATTAAGGCAAATCAGGGAAATAAAATAGAAACCCGAAAAATATTGAAATTGAAATAAATAATATCCTTTACAAAAAAGGGGAGCCGATTAACAAAAATCTGCTCCCCTTTTTATATTCAGATTTGTTTTATTATCCTAAAGTGGCTACCATCACCGCTTTGATAGTATGCATTCTATTTTCGGCTTCATCAAAGACCACGGATTGGGGTCCTTCGAAGACCTCATTGGAAACTTCCATACTGTCTAAACCAAATTTTTCGTATATTTCTTTGCCAATTTTGGTTTTGAGATCGTGAAAAGCAGGCAGGCAATGCATAAAAATCGTCGTGCTTTTTCCGGTTTTTTGCAGCATTGCGCTATTTACTTGATAGGGTTTTAGCAGGTTTATTCTTTGTTCCCAAACGCTATCCGGCTCACCCATAGAAACCCAAACATCAGTATATAGAACATCAGCGTCTTTTACTCCTTCGTCAATGTTATCGGTAAGAGTTATTTTCGCACCCGTTTCTTGGGCAACTTTAAGGCATTTATTAACTAAATTAGGATCGGGAAAAAGCGTTTTAGGGGCTACAATTCTAAAATCCATTCCGGTTTTGCAAGCACCAATCATCAAAGCATTTGCCATATTATTGCGTCCATCTCCGCTGTAAACGAAAACCATTTCATTCAAGGGTTTGTTTAATTGTTCCAGAGCTGTTAAAAAATCAGCCAAAACCTGGGTAGGATGATCCTGATCAGTTAAACCGTTCCAAACAGGCACTCCGGCGTATTTTGCCAGTTCTTCCACGATTTCTTGTCCGAAACCCCGGTATTCAATTCCATCATACATTCTGCCTAAAACCCTTGCCGTGTCGGCAACGGATTCTTTTTTGCCCAATTGTGAGCCAGTAGGTCCCAAATAAGTTGTGTGAGCGCCTTGGTCTAAAGCGGCGACTTCAAAAGCACAACGAGTGCGCGTGCTATCTTTTTCAAAAATCAGAGCGATGTTTTTCCCGCTTAAATTTGGTTGTTCCGTGCCTGCATATTTTGCTTTTTTAAGCTGCAAAGCAAGATCCAGTAAAAATTGAATTTCCTTAGGAGTATAATCCATCAGGGTAAGAAAGTTACGATTTTTTAGGTTGAAAGCCATTTTGGTCTCCTTCTGGTTATGTTTATTTTAAGTATTTTTGCGAACTGATTTTGGGTGATTTATCCAGATGTAACGCTCAGAAGATAATCACAACCACAGCATAATCCTTTTTTAAAAATGTGCCTTAGCTGTCAATGAGTTTCTCTTTTTTGTTTGGTAAATAAGCAATTTGGCTTTATCTTGCATTGATATATTGGGTTATTTTTAAATGTTCTGCATAAAGCTACTTATACTACCTATCTATATGCAGATTTGATACTTACTTAGTTATCGAGCGGATATAGACAATTACTTTCTCGTAACCATCCCTTATCCCCATACGAGATGGTTATGGCTTGGATATGAACTGTCAATGGCTTAATGGCAGGGATGGAGGGTGATAAGATAAATTATTTTTGGGGTGCGCAACATTTTTTCTGTTTTGTCACCAATTTCAGCAATTTTGTCACCCCCTATTATATAGAAAGACAAAAAGGAGACATTACAATGAAAGTGGAATTTAAATATGGACTTGCCGGTTATACCGGAAAAGCCGATGATCTGGTGTATTATTTTGATCCATCTACGGGAAAGGTTTATGCCAGACGCAAAACATATCCTCGCTTAACAAAAGAAAATGAACGAATAGGCAAAATATCTCAAAATATTTTTGGTTTAAAACCTTCGGAAGCATATAAGGATGATTTAAAATTATACCTTCTTAAATATAAGGGGATCGCTCCCAAAAGCTCACCTTGTTTTCGTTCTTGGGTAAATGTTTATATTTATCTGATGACCAATATGGCGAAATTATATCCGGATATAGACCTTAAAACTATTACGCGGGAACAAATAGATCAAAA
Source organism: Candidatus Cloacimonas sp. (assembly GCA_039680785.1). NCBI lineage: Bacteria > Pseudomonadati > Candidatus Cloacimonadota > Cloacimonadia (SeqCode) > Cloacimonadales (SeqCode) > Cloacimonadaceae (SeqCode) > Cloacimonas (SeqCode) > Cloacimonas sp. (SeqCode). The sequence continues at coordinate 28,043 of JBDKSF010000092.1, read as the reverse complement.
CAATTTACCCTGCAAAAGTGTTAGAGATGCGGTTGTGTCAGGTATTTTGCCACCCGTGAGAGGTTATGAGAGATTGGATGCGCTATTGTAAAGTAGAAAAATGTTCTCGTAGTTATTGGCAGTATGCAAGAAAACTATTGACGAGTATTAAGAGAAATATTGGAAGGTAATGCAATAAATCTTTGTCTGTAGAGATAAAAAATGTTGCAGGATATACTGTGTAAGATGGTATAATGAAAGAACCGAGAAACAAAATACAGATAAGGAAATTGAAAGTAATCAAGGATAAAAGAAAAAAATGAAAGTTATTACAGTGATCCTAATGCTATTGCCAATTCTGTTAATAGCCCAGAGTTATACTTTGGAAGAACTCATTAATTATGGCTTAGATAACAGTTTCAGCGTAGAAAAGAGCAAACTTAGTTACGAAAATTCCACTTCTTCATTGAAAACTGCAAAATGGAATCTTTTGCCAGATGCAGCCGTGAACGGAGGTGTAAAAAAGGATTTTGATCCCATGGTCGGAACTGATGATGTAACAAGTTCCGCCGGTTTATCTATCAGCAAAACCATCAGTTTAAACGATGATGCCTATTTTAATTATCTATATGCATCTCTTGATAATAAAACGGCCAACATGCAACTGGAACAAACCCGCAAAACATACGCCTATAATGTTTTCAGTGCATATATAAAAGTGCTAAGTTCACAAAAACAAAGAAGTTCTTTAGAAGAAAATTTGCAGATTCAAACAAGGGTGTGGGAACAAAGTAAAACACTTTTACAATTGGGTAAAACCACTCCCTTCGATGTTAAGCAAAATGAAATCGCCGTTTTAAACTCCAATATATCCTTAATGCAACTCGATAATACTATCGCCAATGCTCGTAAGGAACTATTTGCCCTTGTGCAAATGCAGGATGAAGGTTACTCTTTAACTGAACTGGAACTAAACATTCAAAAAGATGTCCCCGCCTTCACTACAGACAATAATGCCGATATTCAAATTCTAAATCAAGATTTGAAACGCATCAATCTGCAGTTAAAACAAAATAAGCTGGATGACTTACCCCGCCTTAATCTTGCTTACAATTTTGACCGCACCGTGAGTGGCTCTGATTTTGATTTTGACACTTATAATACAAATCACGGAATTTCTCTCTCCGTTAGCTATCCGCTATTGAATATTTTTGAAAATAACCAAAGCAAAACAAGAACAAGAATTAGCCGCCAACTCTCTCAAGTGGCTGTAGATGAAAAGAAAGATCAATTGAGAAGAAATTACGACAGCGCCCTAAGAGAACTGCAATATTTAACCAGAATGAATGAACTTTACACTGAACAATTGGCACAATCCAGAGAACAAATTACTCAGGCAGAAGAACGCTATCGCTTGGGGCTAATTGAACTTTTGGAACTGGATAAAACCCGAACTAACTATATTGATACTGACATATCATATAATAATAACCTATATTCAATCATTTCAAAACAAGAAGAAATAAACTATCTTCTCTCTGAACCAATTTTAGGTAAATGGTAAAGTAACATTATAAGATTATAAAGCAAGGAAAAACAATGAAAAAATACCTTAAGTATATCGTCCTAATTGCGCTCATAATTATAGCCATAATCGTTATAACCTCTTTGCGCAAAGCAAAAAACAAACCTGAATTCAGAACTGTGACGCCTTCAAATGGCAGTATCAGAGAAATTGTAACTGCCACTGGTTCACTTAATCCCTATGTATTAGTTAGCGTTGGAACCGAAGTTAGCGGTAAAATTGAAAAGCTCTATAAGGACTTCAATGACCCTGTTAAAAAAGGTGAACTGCTGGCAAAACTGGATACGGAAATCCTTTCTACCAATCTGGAAGCAGCTAAAGCTGATCTGGCAAAGGCAAAAACTGCATTAGACCAGGCAAAACTTGATTATGACCTCCAGACAGAATTGCTGGATAAACAAATGACTCCTGAATATGATGCTAAAACTGCTCTCTTTGCCTATCAAAATGCTCAACAAAATTACAATAATGCCCAGCTCACTTTACAGCGAGCTCAAAAAAATCTTGCCAATGCCTATATTACCAGTCCTATAAATGGAATTGTGGTTTCTCGCGATGTGGATGAAGGACAAACAGTTGCTGCCAGTATGAGTTCCCCCACTTTATTTAAGATAGCCAATAACCTTGATCAAATGCAGATTTCTGCTGATGTTGATGAAGCAGACATAGGAAAAATAACAGTCGGTTTACCTGTAGAATTTACAGTGGATGCCTATCCCAGCGAAAATTTTTCCGGAACCGTAAAACAAATTCGCTTAAACCCAACTACGGAATCCAATGTCGTATCCTATAGTGTCATTATTGATGCAGCCAATCCAGAACAAAAACTGCTGCCCGGAATGACAACTAATGTTACCATAATTATCCAATCCAGAGAAAATGTGATGCGTATTTCGGAAACGGCCACCCGTTTTAAACCCAGTAAAGAGGTCTGGGAACAATTTGGTCTGAAATGGACTGACGATCTTATCCAAAATGCCCAAAAAGAGGTATTTGCTTCTTTGGCATCTTCAAAAGCAAAATCTGCCCAAAATGATTCCACTGTCAGCAATAAAAAGGTGGGATATAAAAGGTCACCCCAAAATAGTTCCAATAAAGTATCCACGAAAAGTAAAAATGCTCTGATCTGGGTTCTGGAAAATAATGTCCCTAAGCCGAAAGGAATTAAAACCGGAATTTCAGAAAGCGGCTATATTGAAGTTAGAGAAGGACTTTCTGGAAACGAAGTAATTATAACAGGTGTAAACGGTAAAAATACTACTGAATCCACAAATGGCAATTCAAATGGTCATGGGATGAGGCCTTTCTAAAATGTCGGATTTACTAATTAGAACAGAAAATTTAACCAAAATATACCAGATGGGAGATGTTCAGGTTCACGCTCTACGAGGCGTTTCTCTGAACATACAACAGGGAGAATTTGTAGCCATAATGGGTGCGAGCGGAAGCGGAAAAACAACTTTGATGAATTTAATTGGCTGTCTTGATCTTCCTACCAGTGGCGAATATTATATCAATAACATTGGAATTCACGAAATATCTCAAATGGAACTTACCAAAATCCGCAATCAATTGATTGGTTATGTGTTTCAAAACTTCTATCTATTGCCTCGCACAACCGCTTTGGAAAATGTAGAGCTACCTCTATTATATAGAAATAAAATGACACATCACTTACGCATCCAAAAATCTATGGAAGCTCTTGCCACAGTTAATATTGCCGATAGAGCAAAACATTATCCCAATCAGCTTTCTGGTGGTCAGCAACAAAGAGTTGCCATTGCTCGTGCCATTGTGAATGACCCAGTGTTTTTACTTGCCGATGAGCCAACTGGAAATCTGGATACCAGAACCAGTTTGGAAGTAATGACGATATTTCAAAAATTACATCAAAATGGCAAAACGATTCTGCTGGTTACCCATGAACATGATATAGCGCTTTATGCTCAACGCCTTATCACTTTTCGTGATGGACTTATTATATCCGATATACCTAATAATAATCCTCATATTGCGGAAGTGGACTTAGCCAGTTTGCCAAAATTACCCGGAGATGAATTATGAGTATCACAGGAATAATCCGTATTGCCTTTAAATCGCTAACGCGTAATAAAACCAGAACTTTTTTAACGATGCTGGGCATAATTATCGGTGTGGCAGCCGTTATAACGATGCTTGCCATAGGCCAAGGAGCCAAAAAAATAGTGGAAGACCAGATTTCCTCTATGGGAACCAATGTCCTGATGGTAACTGTTAATTTTACGCGTAATTCTTCTACCGTTCGTCAGGCAGCAGGAAGTGGAACTTTACTGGAATTGGATGATGCTTTAGCCATTCGTTCTCAAGTGGAAGACGCTTTATATGTTTCACCCGTTTATAACTCTTATGCCCAACTTAAATATGAATCCCAAAACTGGCGAACCAGTATTATGGGTGTGGATACCGACTATTTTTACATCCGCGATATGGATGTTTCGCAAGGGGATTTATTTTACGATAGCGATGTAGAGAACGGAAATAAGGTATGCGTAATCGGTAAAACAGTAGCTGAAAACCTCTTTGGAGATGTTGATCCGGTAGGCAACATTATTCGCATTCGTAACATTCCTTTCACCGTTAAAGGAGTGATGGAATCCAAAGGACAAAATGTAATGGGTATGGATCAGGACGAAAGTGTTTGGGCTCCTTATACAACTGTCTATGCAAGATTACTTGGACAGCGTTGGAGAAATATGATGATCATCGTTTCCGCATCTTCCAAAGATAAAATTTCCAGCGTATCGCAAGATATATTGGAACTTTAGCAAAATCGTCATCGCGCCACAACCAGCGAAGAATTTTTGGTTAGAAGCCAAACAGATATAGCAGAAACAGCCAGTAAGGTCTCTGACACTATGACCATTCTTTTGGCAAGCATTGCAGGTATATCTTTATTGGTGGGTGGAATTGGGATAATGAACATTATGCTGGTTTCGGTTACGGAACGGATAAAAGAAATAGGAATCAGAATGGCTGTGGGAGCAGGGAAAAGAGATGTGTTACTTCAATTTATCATTGAGGCGGTTGCCATCAGTATTTTAGGTGGTTTTATCGGCATAGCACTTGGTTTTGGCGCTTCCAAAATTGTTGGCAATGCCATGGATTGGAGCGTTGCTGTAACTCCATTTTCAGTTTTAATATCAGTAGGATTTTCGATGGCCATAGGTATCTTCTTTGGTTGGTATCCAGCATCTAAAGCGGCAAACCTAAATTTAATAGACGCATTGCGTTATGAATAAATAATTAAGCCCTAAAGTAAAAAGAAGTCGGAGCATTTTCTATTGTTCCGACTTCTTCTTTACGATAGATTTTACAATCGCCTCAAAAATAATCTGCTATAGAAACCTTAAGAACCCAAAAACCGTTTCTTCTCCAACTAATGCCCATAAAATAGCCGCTACGGCAATAAAAGTTCCAAAAGCAAAGGGTTGGCGTTTATCTTTCACAAAAATAAGAAAGTAGATAATACCCATTATCGCTGAAAGCAGAAAGATATAAGGAATACCTGTCACGCCAAAAAAAACAGCCAAAGCAGTAAGTAACCAAATATCTCCACCCCCCAAACCTTCTACTCCGCGAATTTTTTGATAAGCCCATGCCAGCAATAAAAGCAAGCCAAAAACAAATGCCGCCGTCAATAAGGAATTTAAGATACCAACATCATTCCCAGGAATTACAGCTAAAATCACACCCGAAATAAGCAGTGGAATAGAAAGAACATGAGGTATTATCTGATGAAAAGCATCAATAAAAAAGATTGGTATCAGAAAGGAGCATAGCAATATATATTTATAAAACCGGAAATCATGTAGACCATAGCGAAAGAACAAACCGAGAAACAATAAAGGCGTGATGATTTCCACCACTAAATGATGCCAGTGAATTTTAGCTCCGCAATTAGAGCATTTTCCACCTAAAAGTAAATAGCTGATAATAGGTATGTTCTGATAAAAAGGGATTGACTTTTTACAAGATTCACAATGAGATCCGGGAAAAACTATGGATTGCTTTTTCGGAATACGAGATATAAGCACATTGAAGAAACTGCCCAAAGCAGTGCTCAATACAGCTATAAGTATTATTACAAAAACTAACAGAGGATACTCCCTACCATTTCCTATACTAATAATCATTTTCCGGATTCATATTAGCGCCGTAGATCATTTGAAAGTGGATTTGAATGTTATCGCGCGGTTTATAGTTTAAGGAAAATTCGGGGACAACCCGGCTGTAATTATCATTATTAAATTCCAATTTACTACTTGTAGTAAAACCGCCTAAGTTAATGAAATTGAGGTCCAGTCCCAGCTCCAGCTTAGGATTTAGGTTATATTTAAGATGATTTGTATAACGGGAAAGATAGTAACCTTCTCCCGTAGAACTTGATCCTGTTTCAAATCCCAAGGAATGGCTCATAGAAATATTTTCCAGATTAAATAGGGAATTTCCACTGCCAGCATAAGGATTCAAATTAGGATGCGGAAATTCAATTTGAGCCGTTAAAGGTATCAATATGATACTTAGTGTAGCGATCAAGATCAGCTTTCTCATTGTTATTTCCTCTTTTAGAAAGAACATTAGTTAATTATAATATAAGCAAGAAGCGTGCCTATGTCAAACATAAATTGATTTTACCAATTCACCCAAATGTTTGATGCCTGTTTCAATTTGTTCAAAGCTGGAATAGGTATAATTCAACCGCATACAGTTAAATTTTTCCTGTCCTTCAGGGTAGAATTTACTGCCCGGAATAAAGGTTACAAAATGGTCTTTGGCTTGATAGAAAAGTGTATCGGCATTAATATCTTCAGGTAACCACAACCACAAAAATATGCCGCCCCGTGGTTTTGTCCATTGCACATAACTGGGCATTTCTTTTTCCAAACAGGATAGCATCTTATCCAAATAAGGTTTATAGAACTCACACAGAGATTTGATATGAGGTTCCATATAGCCCTCTTCAATAAATTTTGCCACCACTCTTTCCGTTACGCAATCGGGACTGATGGTTACTTTTTGTTGCCAGGAAACCATTTTATTGATGAGAGCAGGATCACCCTTAGCGAAGGCAACTCTGATACCGGGTCCTATAATTTTGGAAAAGGAAACAATTTCGGTTACCAAATACTGATTGTGCATTTCGGTTTGAGCAATGCGAAACAAAGTAGGCAATTCCTCTCCGCTATATCTTAAACGCGAATAGGGGTTATCTTCCATAATCAAAATCCCTTCCGCTGCACAAAATCTTAATAAATCGTGCCGACGCTTATTACTCATTGATATTCCAGCAGGGTTTTGAAAATCCGGGATAGTATAAAGAAATTTAATTTTCTTATTGGCATCGCGAAGTTGCTTCACTTTTTCTTCCAGACGGTTCAAATCTATGCCTTCACTATCCATACTTACACTTTGAACATCTGCGCCGACTGCATCAAAAGCAACCAGCGAACCTAAAAATGAGGGTGCTTCACACAGAACAACATCGCCAGGATTCACTAAACAACGGCTCATATAATAAATGGCATTGGTAGCTCCTACTGTGATAATTAAATTATCTCTACTTAATTCAGGATAATTTTCCCATTTCAGGAGCGCATCTTTTAATACATCGTCTCCTTCGCTATTGCCATATTGTAAAACATCTTTTCCCTGCTTGGAAACGACTTCTTGATAAAGTCCGCTCAAAATTTCCTTGGGGAAAGTTGCCGGAGAGGGAAAGCCACCCGCAAAAGAAATCAAGCCGGGAACATTTTTGGTTTCTGCCACCAGTTCTCTGATTAGCGATGATTTCATCGTTTTTGTTGTTTCAGAAAAGTAATTCGTAATCATACATCTATCCTTGTTATTATATTATAAACAAAAGATTGGGGCTTTAGAACGACCTTTTAGCATCAGGGATAAATTCTATAAATCATCCTTGGGAAGGGTATTGTTTCTCTGATATGAGAAATTCCGCTTATCCAGGTTACCAATCGTTCCAATCCAATTCCAAAACCGCTGTGAGGGACAGAACCATATTTGCGTAAATCCAGATACCATTGATAGTCGTCAATGGGCATATTTTCCGCTTGCATTCTGGACAGCAAAAGATCATAATCATCCTCTCTTTGGCTGCCACCAATCAATTCTCCAAAGCCCTCAGGCGCAATTAAATCATCACCCAAAACCAAATCTGGATTATTAGTATCTCGTTTCATATAAAATGCTTTGATATCTTGGGGCCAGAGTTCCACAAAAATCGGAACGGGAGAATCTTCCGTCAGCAAAACTTCATCCTGAGCGCCGAGATCTTTATTATGGGTTATATCGCTCCCTTTTTTAATCAGTAATTCCACTGCTTCATAGTGAGTCATTCTTTTAAAAGGTGCATCTGCAGCTTTCAGCGAGTCAATATTTCTTTCCAAAATTTCCAATTCCTGAGCACAATTGGATAACACAAAGCGGATTACATAACGAATCAGATCTTCTTGAATCTGCATATTTTGGGTATGATCCACAAAAGCTGCTTCTGCATCCATCATCCAAAATTCCGTTAAATGCTTACGCGTTTTAGAACGCTCGGCTCGAAAAACAGGACCAAAATCGTAAACTCTACCCAAACTCATAATACCTGTTTCCAGATAGAGTTGACCCGATTGAGAAAGATATGCCTTTCCTTCGTCAAAATATTCCAGTTCAAATAATGTAGTTGTTCCTTCACAAGCATTGGGAGTAAGAATGGGTGAATCGAAACGCACGAAATTTTGTTCATTCAGATAATTGCAGATGGCATAATAGACGGAATGACGAATCTTCAGAACAGCCCATTGTTTTTGAGACCTTATCCATAAATGGCGATTGGAGAGTAGAAAATCGGGTCCGTGTTCTTTTTTCCCAATTGGATAATCATCCGCTATTTGAATTGGTTCAATCTGCGTGATAGCCAATTCATAGACATTTTCTTTTTTAGGATGCAGTTTGGGTATTCCGCAAATTATAACCGATGATTCCAAAGTAAGCCGCTTGGCGGTCTCATAATTTTTTTCTCCCAAATCAGGTTCAAACGCAACAGTTTGCATTTCACCCGTTCCGTCTCTTAAAATAATAAAAAGCAGTTTACCGCTATGCCTGATATTTCGAACCCAACCTTTCAAACGAACTTCGGTTCCAATATATGCTGCCACATCTTTAATGAGAATATCTTGCATCTGTTTACATCCTGTATCTTTATGCTTTCAATTTAGCATTTTGAGCTTGAATTTGGTTATTAATTTCAATTGCTATTTTTAGAGCCATTGTTCCAGCTGAGCCATCAACAATCGGTTTCCGTTTATTTTGCACGCAATCGATAAAGGACTTTAGCTCCAAAGAAAGGGCATCTTGTGCATTATCGCCCACGGCATAATTTTGAATGTCCAACAATTGATCGGGTTTTACATCCATTACTCCCGCCAGAATTTGAGGCAGTAACTTATCAGCATTGGCACTTTTCTTAATTATGTTAACCTGCTTCGTTAAAAAATCCATCTTGATATATGCGTCTCTTTGAAAGAATCTTAAAGTGCGTTCTTGTTTCATAGATACTCGTGAGGAAGTTACATTGGCAATGGCACCATTGGTAAATTCAATGCGAGCCGTGGCAATATCAATTGTAGGGGTAAATATTCCTACGCCACTTGCCCGAATATCTTTTACGGGGCTATGCATAAAACTAAGCACCAGGTCAATATCATGAATCATCAAATCCAGCACAACCGAAACATCAGTTCCGCGTGGTTGGAAAGAAGATATCCTTTGCGATTCAATGAACATTGGTTCCGAGATTTCATTTTCAATTTTCAGAATTACGGGATTGAACCTTTCTATGTGCCCCACTTGAATGATCAAGTTTTTTTCTTTGGCAATCTGAAGCAGTTCTTCCGCCTGATAAAGTTCGCTGGTAATGGGTTTTTCTACAAAAATATGTTTTCCACTCAGCAGAGCTTTTTTACTCAATTCGTAATGAGCGGTAGTTGTGGCTGCAATATCAACCGCATCACAACACTGCAGCATTTCCTCATAACTGGAAAAACTGCAAGTGTTTAGCTGCGTGGCTACGGATTTGGAATGCTGTTCATTGACATCATAAATGCCAACTAATTCCGCATCTTCGATGTCTTTATATTTTTGGGTATGAAATTGGCCTAAATGACCAACTCCCACAACTCCTATTTTAACCATTATTTAAGTTTCTGGGAAAGAACTTTTAGCATATCAATCGTCATAGTGGAAAGATTGTATTCCGGTTTCCAACCCCATTCTTCTTGGGCAGCCGTTTGGTCCATAGAATTGGGCCAGCTTTCGGCAATTGCTTGCTTAACGGGATCCACTTTATAATCTATGACAAATTCCGGTATGTGTTTTCTGATTTCAGCCGCAATCATTTCGGGCTCAAAACTCATCGCAGTTACATTAAAACAATTACGATGTTTAAGTTTATTAGGGTCTGCTTCCATAAGTTCCACCAAAGCGCGCAGAGCATCTGGCATATACATCATATCCAAATATGTTCCTGCCTTTAAATTGCAGGTGTAATGTTTATGTTTTATTGCTTCATAATAAATTTCAACGGCATAATCAGTTGTCCCGCCTCCGGGAAGTGTTACATTGGATATTATACCAGGATAACGCACTCCGCGTGTGTCCACTCCATATTTCAGATGATAATAATCTGACCAAAGCTCGGCGGCAACCTTGGAAATACCGTAAATTGTCGTCGGACGCATAATTGTATCCTGAGGCGTATTATCCAAAGGAGTGGAGGGGCCAAAAGCGCCAATTGAAGAGGGAGTAAAAACTGCTCCTTTAACTTCCTTCATTACTTCCAGGGAATTTATCAAACTGCCCATATTGATTTTCCAAGCAGAAAGAGGATTATTTTCGCCTTTAGCGGATAAAACGGCTACCAGATTGATAATGGTATCTATATTGTATTTTTTCACCACTTCGTGTAACTTTTCCGCTTCCATCACATCCATATTTACACAAGGTCCGCCTTCACTAACTTCTTTTGTTAAAGGGGTACTGCGATAAACAGCGACAACGGAATTAGTTCCATAAATTTTTCTGAGATAAGGAACAAGTTCTGATCCAATTTGACCTGCAGCTCCGGTTACCAGAATATTTTTCATAATTTACTCCATTAAGTTTTATATTTTCTTCTATTACCTTGTTTTTAAAGTGCCTTGCCTTGTCAATTTTTTTGTTTAACTTCCAATTTCAGCGGTAAAAGCTGCAAACTAATTGCCCCGAAACACTTTTCCAAATCCATTCTGCTTCTCACTCTCATTATGGATTCCTAACTGATTGCTCCATAGTAGATTGCCTAACATTCCTCTAACACTTCTCTTACACTGCTCTAATCTCGTTACAGAAGTGTTAGAGAATTGTTAGGGCAATATTAAATGAGGAAGGAAGGGGGAAAAGCGAAAAACTAAAATGGACATTTGATACAAAGTTTAGCTATTTCCCTCGCCTAATAGGATTTAAAAAAATTGGTTGTAAGAAGATAGATGAACATTACGGTGGAAACCATTCCAATAAACAAATTAAAATGGGAGAATGTAATTAACATCGTTAGGAGTCCTCACTGCCAAAAATAACTCAGTGATTCGTTAATGGACTGAAGCCGTGACGACTCCTAACTTAATTAACTTATTTGCTGCTAAACAGCTATTACTTCTGCTACTTCGGGAATTTCTTCCTTAATTATTCTTTCAATACCCGCTTTCAAAGTTAAAGTTGCCATCGGGCATCCATTGCAGCTTCCCTTCAAACGAACTTCTATAACATTATCTTCCCGAATATTGATTAGTTCTACATCCCCTCCATCAGCTTGGATGGAAGGGCGAATTTGGGCGAGAATGTTTTCGACTGATTGTCTATCTATCACTTTTTACTCCTATTTAGTTAAATCTAAAGTAAATTCTTCACCTGCAGGAGAGAGCAATTTGATATTATTTCCCTCCATCGATGCTATCTTTTTACTATTCCCATTGTTGTTCATTGTCCAAGAACTACTTGCCGGATCATAAACAAGAACGATGTTATCTTGAGCGGAACTGTTTTCTGGTTGTGAAATTTCAATCCGGTTCTTAGTGATATCAATCTTAAGTTTGCCATTGGGACCTTCAGCATACTTAATCATCTGTTCGCCTTCGTTCAAAGTGATAGGATTATTACCTGTCCAGAATTCAATGGTATTAAAGACAAAAACATCCAAAACCATTGCAATTTCATAAACTTGACATGCCCAGAATGCCCAATTGACAATACTCTGAACATACTTATCTCCGACACTGCCATTAAATTGATACACTTTTTTGGTTAGTGACATATTACCATAGCATCCGAAGATGCCGACTGCGATAAATATCGCTAATAAAGCGATGCTGACCAGACGAGTGATCTTTTTCATTTTTCTCTCCTTTTTATTGAGATTCGTTTCTGGCATGGATATTCTTGGTGGTTAGGAAATAGAAAGCCGGAATAATAATCAGCGTAAGGAAGGTGGAAACAACCAATCCACCAATGGAAACAATACCCATTGGTCTTGTCATTTCGGCTCCCGTACTTCCTACACCGATAGCCATAGGTAGCATACCTGCTATAATGGCAATTGTAGACATTATTATCGGTTTCAATTTCACTTTCCCCGCTTCCATTAACGCATCGTGGACACTACATCCCTCTCTGCGTTTTATATTTACATAGTCCATTATTAATATAGCGTTATTTACGACAATGCCAACTAACATTATTATAGACATCATAGATATGATGTTAAGCGATTGTCCTGCAATTAGTAATGAAAGTATTACTCCAATTAAAGCCAAGGGAACTGTAGCTAAAATCAAAATGGGTTGGGCAAAACTTTCCAAAATTGCCGCTAAAAGCATATAGGTTAAAATAACGGCAAGAATGAAGGTTCGAAGCATATCGGTGGTAGTTTCTTTCAACATTTCTGCATTACCACTCCATTTATAACGATATCCGCTGGGGAATTTTATTTTACCCAAGCGCTCTTCAATTTGAGAAGTTATATTACCCAATGTGTAACCACTTGCCAAATCACCTGAGAAAATGATGGTTTTATAACGATCATAGTGCGTTACTCTATTTATACCTGCATCAAAACTGACATCAGCCAATTGGGAGACAAGATAACTCTTACCCATTACAACCACACTTAAGTTTTTGATTTTATCAGGAGAATCAACTGACTCGTCCTCAAGGGATAATTTAATATCATACTGATTTCCGCCCTCACGATATTCAGTGGAAACAACTCCTTCTACATTTGCACGCAATGCTAATGCTAAATCATATACCGTAGCTCCAGCTGCAGCAAGCTGATCTCTTTTGGGATAAAGAGTAAGCTCCGACCTGCCGAAACGGCTGGAAGTATCAAGATTGATTAAACCAGGTATATTTTGAATAGCTCTGGTTACTTCATCTTTTAATTCTTCCAGGCGAGCATCATCCTGACCTTCTAACATAAATTCAAAGGCGGAACGACCTCCTCCTCCCATGCCCATAGAAGAGCCAGAAACTTTTATATTAGCATTCGGAATATCGGCAAGCTCTTTGGTTAATATATCTACCAACTGATTAGCATTGTATTTACGCTGACTTCTATCTATCAATTTTACATCTGAAGAAGCAAGATTGGTTCCGGTATCAATAGAACCGCTGGAACCTAAATTAGTAAGTATATGCACAACTTCTTTATGCTTGGCTACTCTATTTTGAATATTATCCATTGTCTTTGCTGTCTGGACTAGATTTGTTCCCTGAGGCATTTCTACTGTTATCGAAAGATTACTTTGATCTACATTCGGCATCAATTCCATACCCACAACGAAACTAAGCCCTACAGTGATCAGCAGAGCCAATAGAGTAAACAGTAAAATACTCACGCTGGTTTTTTTGGAGCGTAAAGCGTAGCTTAAGAACTTAGCATAGTAATCTCCGAATTTATCAAAAGCTCTATCAAATGCAAGCCCCCATTTACTTGTCCGTTTCTCTTTCGGTATAATTCTGGAAGCAAGCATCGGAGTAATCGTAAACGCAGTGAGCAAAGAAAATAAGGTAGCTATGGTAACCGTTATGGCAAATTCATTAAAGAAGCGCCCCACCATTGAAGTCATCGTGGCAATGGGTAAAAATACTACGATATTAGTTAAAGTGGATGCTAAAATAGCAGTTCCGATTTCATTAGTTCCCGTTTGGGCTGCTTGTTTTCTGGTATTGCCCATATCTCGATGTCGGAAAATATTTTCCAAAACGACTACGGAATTAGAAACCAGGATTCCCACCGTTGTAGATAAGCCCATCATAGTCATAATATTAAATGTGAAACCGAACATCTGCATAAAGATGAAGGTGGAAATAATGCAATAAGGCATTGAAATAGCCACAATAATGGTAGAACGCAGATCGTGCAAAAAGATAAAGAGAATTAAACCGGTAAGTAAGATACCAAGTAAAATATTCTCAAGAGTGGAATTGATCGTATCTTTTGTAAATTCACTATCATCGCGAATTATTTCCAATTTCACTCCTTTAGGAAGCTCTTTATTCAGCAATGGAATCTGCTTAGTAACTTCTTCAGCTATGGCTACAACATTTCCATCTGAAGCATTAGTTATGGACAAGCGAACAATATTGTCGTCCTTAATTTTTTCCGGAACATTGAAATATATGGCTTTGGAACGAACTTCTTCCGTAGTATCAGATACACTCGCCAGCTGAGAAAGTTTTTTTACTCCAAAAGCAGTCGGTATATCTGTATTTTTTAGCTCTCCTACATCCTGAAATTCACCTTTAAGACGGACAGAATATTCCTGAGTTCCTTTGTTAAAATTACCTGCAGGCATATCTAAATTAGCGGCTGCAAGGATTCCACTTAATTGCGACAGCGATATTTTATTTTCATATACTACTTTATCTGTTAGCCGAACATCAATTTGGCGTTTAGCCCCTCCGTTCAAAGTTACTCTGGCAACACCGGGAATTTGAGCTAAACGATCTTTCAATTGACCATCGGCAAGTTCATATAAATCCTTGGAATCCAGATTGCCGGATAGAACTAAATCCATAATGGGAAAAGCAGTGATATCCATTTTCATAACAATTGGTCTATCGGTTCCATCAGGTAAATCGCGAATAATGGCATCAACCTTGTCTTTTACATCCTGATTGGCAATATCGATATTTTTCCCCAATTTGAAGGCAACCAGAACAATGGATACATTTTCCATTGAATAGGACTGAATAAAATCAATCTGGCTAACGGTGGCAATTGCTTCCTCTACCGGATCGGTTATCTGAGATTCAATTTCTCGCGGTCCCGCTCCCGAATAAACTGTTTGAACAACTACATAAGGCAATTTCACATCCGGCATCAAGTTCAGCGGTAAATTAAAATAAGCGAGAACTCCGAATACAACGAATACCATAATTGCCATTGTGACCAATACAGGTCTGTTGATTGATAAATCCGTTAAAAACATAGTTTCAGCATCCTTATTCTATGACGCGTAGTTTTGCGCCATCAGTTAACATATTGATACCTTCGGTTATTAAAACATCACCGGGATTAAGCCCACTGGTAACTTCAAAAGTTATTGTGTTATCCAATCCAGTAGTAATTTCTTTTTTCACAGCTTTATTATCCTGATTCAACCATACATATTGAGCTCCGTTTTCATTAACAATATGCTGACGCTCTACCACAATAACATTTGGTTTGCTGAAAATATCGACGGATATTTCAGCCGTTATACCGTAGCTAATTTTCTTATTCATTCCAGGAAAACTAACTTCTACTCTAAATGCTTTAGTGGCATTATCCATAGAGAGAGAAACTTCAGTAACTTTACCGTTGATTGAGGTATCCAACCAAGTGGCGGTTGCCCTGGCACCTTTTTTTACTTTGCTAATTTCCGTGTCCGGAACCATAATTATTGCTTTATATCCATTAGTTGAAGCAACGGTAAAAAGATCTTTCCCAGGAAAAACCTTATCGCTCGGATTTACATACATTGAAGTAATCACACCACTAATAGGCGCACGCACATTGATCATTTTATCACTCATATCCAAATTTGCTTTCGAGACCTTATATTGGGTTTCGATGTTATCAAGGTCTTGCTGACTAATAGCGCCTTGGTTAAATAACCGCTTCATCCGTTCATAAGTGTTTTTTATACTGTTAAATGCCGTTAATGCCTGTTCATATTGAGCAGAAGGAGTATTTTGCGGAAAACAAACAATTATCTGATCTTTTACAACTCGATCACCAACTTTTGCATTAATTTTGCTTATCACTTCCGAAACCATTGCTTGCACAGTTGTTTCTTCCATTCCACTTAAGGTGGCATTATAAAGCAGGTTTTGACGAAAAGTAGTCGGTTCTACAATTGTCTGGCGTACTGGAACTCCTTCTTCACTGTAAATTTGTTCCATACTTTTGCCTTCTTCCTTTTTTTGTGAACAGGCAGAGAGTAGCATCAATATCAGGGTAGTAAGAATAACTAAATATCGTTTCATAATTTTTTCTCCATTTATAGAATAATGCCGATTGATTTCTTAAAGTTGCGATCGGCAGAGATAATCTCGTAGATTGATTGATAATATTGTAATTTTATTGTCTGCAGAGTTAGTTGAGCGTCAAACACTTCCAGCTGGATGCCGACCTGATTTTCATAACGAACCTGAGCAAGCTGTAAACCGCGTTCTGCCAAACGAATATTTTCACTCTGCACATTATGATTTTCCCAAGCATGATAGTATTTTTGGTATTCCTGCTTTATTTGCAGAGTAATCAGCTCTTCCGTATCTCTTTGTTGTAATTTGGCTTTTTGATAGTCAGCCCGGGCATAGTTTCGTTTAGCCGTATTTGCTAAACCAGTAAACAACGGCATCTGAAAACCCAAACCAATGCTGTATTTATTTCCAAAATCATCACCTTGGATAGCATATTCATCTGCTGCGGTATATAATGAATAATCTGCCGTAAAAGCTACATTGGGCAAATAATTTACTTTTTCTACTTTATATTGGATTGCTTTCAGCTGCGTGCTCAATTCTATTAGTTCAATTTCGTTTCTTTGTTTCAAACCTTGTTCGGTAGCATTTTCCAAAGTTATGTCCATTTTTTCAGGAAGCACAAATTCACCTTCGGGAATTATATCGCTATCTTCTTCTCCAATCTGTTTGCGAAAAGCGGAAACAGCTAAATCATAATCATTCTTTGCCTTAAGCACTTGGGGTTCCAATTTTACTACGCCCAAGCGTGCTTGTAACAACTCAAATTCTGATATTTGGCCTTCCTCATTAAACAGCTCAACCCTTTGCAAGTGCTGTCTGGATATCTGTAAGCCCTCTTCCTGCACTTCCCACAATTTCTTGGCTAATAAACATTGGTAGAAGAGTTCTGTTGTTTGTAAAACTACATCCTGTTCTTTAACTTTGTAGTTCAATCGTTGTATTTGACGATAGTATTTTCCAGCTTTAATTCCGCTTCCAAGCTTTCCCCCTGAATATACAATTTGTTCCATTTTCAGTTGTAAAGCAAAAGAACCTGCTTCAGCAGGTGATTCCGGAATCATTGAATTAACTATGCTATTCATTACACCCGCCAAATATTCTTCGTTATCTGTAGGTGAATCATCCAATCCATCAGTAAGATCCATCGAAGCCGGTATGGCTGAGTTTGGATAGTAAGTTTTACTTAAACCGTAAGCGCCTTGTAAATTTAATTGCGGATAAGCGGAACCGCGAACCTGTTTATAGGATTCATCGGCTTTTTTAATTTCCTCCATTGCCATCAACAGTTCTTTGTTATTTTGTTTGGCTTTGGCGATGCTGTTTTCCAGATCAATAGCATATACACTGCTTAGTATTAAAGTAAGCAATGCCGATACAATTAGTGTCTTTTTCATATTTTATCCTCGTTTTACAATTCCATAGAGTAGCATCTTGATTATAAAATCGTTATCCCTTTCTATTATTTCTAATAAACGGGGGACATCTACTATTTTAAAACCAGGTTCTCCTATCATAAACCAATCCGTTATCACTTCACAAAGCCGGTCTTCAGGAAAACGCTCATCTATCAAATCCTCCTGCTTTCCCAGCTGGATAATTTCTGATAGAATCTGTATCATTATTTCCCTGCTTTTAGCTCTGAATTGAACCAGCTGTTCCTGATAGCTTTGTGGAATATTGATTAAACATTCAATCAAAATTGGCATATTTTCGTAGATAAGTTTGATAGGAAAACTTAAAAATTCCGTCAGTTTTTCCTCAAATCCCACTGTGGCATTAAGATGCTGACGCAACATCATAAAATACTCTTTTGTTTTTGCTTCAATGGAAGCAACAAAGAGATCTTCCTTGCTGGGAAAGTAATAATAAACCGTTCCCTTAGCAATTTGGGCAGCTGCAGCAATCTCATCCAGAGAGGTTTTGGCGAAACCGAAACGGGTAAATAGCTGAGTAGCTATATCCAGTATCAATTTCCTCTTGTTCTGAGTTACACTCATTCTCCTTCCTTATTTTAACTTATTGGATTCTATAAAGATACAAACATCTTTTGAATAACTGACTCATAATACTCGAATAGTCAGATTAGTCAAGATTTTTTTTCTTCTAGCTTAAAAGTGATATAATCAAGGTAGAATAAGGTGCTAACTTTCCAGTTGACTCAAGTTCTCCCCAAAGGATTAGATATTTTCCAGACAAGTCAATAACTACAGCATTTGAGCTATAGTTTATGAACACCACAAGTTCTTCGCTATCCGTTTTGCGTTTAAAAGCAATTATTTTTTCAGTAGTGGGTAAAAAGGCAAAATGACCCTCACAAAAAGCTAAATGAGCTTTACGAAGAGCAATTAGTTCTTTATAGAAGTTTCGTAATTCACAGGCAACCGGATCATTTTCCCATTTCCAGTTAAAAGGCCTTCTATTATCTGGGTCTTTTCCTCCCCCCATAGCTATTTCGTCACCGTAATAGATATGAGGTGCCCCGATAAAACACATTTGAAAAGATATCGCCAGTTTCAGTATTTTTACATTACCCTTACATATTTCAAAGATACGGGGAGTATCGTGACTCCCTATCAGATTCATCATTGCTTTTAAGGAATGAAAAGGATAAAGAGCAAGACCGGATTCTATTTTTTGGCAGAATTCTTCTTTAGTAATCGCCTCCAAGATAAAAAATTCTATCACAGGAGTTTTAAAGAATGCATAATTCATCACAGAATCAAAATACAAAGGTGAAACCCACTGCCTTGCTTCATACCAGATTTCTCCTACGATCCAGGCATCGGGCTTGGTCTTTTTCACTACCGCGCGAAAAAGTTCCCAAAACCAGAAAGGAACTTCATCAGGAACATCCAAACGGAATCCATCTATACCAATATCCAATAGCCACCAACGCACTGTGGAAAGCAAATAATCTACCAAAGCTGCGTTAGGTCTTGCTTCTTTGATATCGCGAACAGCATTTTCATCGGGATGGGGACGAGCAAGATCATAATTTAAATCGGGCATATCTTTTATTCCCCACCAGCATTGATAGTAATCTTTTGGGTTAAATTTAGGCGGAAGCGGTTTAGGCAGAGGCCATTTTCCCCAGTCATACCAATTCCAGTAAGGAGATTTGGGGCCATTTTCCACGCAATCTCTGAACGCCCAAAATGTTTCTCCCGTATGATTGAAAGCTACATCCAGAATTATTCTTATCCCATTTTCATGAGCCACTTGCACAAAATCCATCATTTCCTGAGAAGTAGCAAAATGAGGATCAATACTATGATAATCGGCACTGTCATATTTATGATTGGATTTTGCTTGCCAAAGCGGATTGAAATAAATAACATTTATCCCCAAATCAAGTAGATAGCTCAGTTTTTGTCTTACACCGGCAATATCGCCTCCATAAAATGAATAAAAATCGGGCATATCCTCTTTTTGATATGGACTTTGTTTCAATCCCCCTATATCATACCAGTCATTAACCAGATGGTAATATTCTTTTTCAGGGGAAAGAGATTCACCTTCTAAAGTCGGATTTTTACTATCTGCATAATACCATTCATTAAAATCAGGATCGTTATCTTTATCTCCGTTACAAAAACGATCTGGAAATATCTGATAAATGATGCTTTTGCTAACCCAATCAGGAATAGAGAATAAAGGAATATCTTCAAGATACCTGGAAATAGGATTAAGTTCCTCTTTATTTTCCGTAAAACCCTTGTTGCCTAAAAAAAGACACTTGTTTTGATATTGAATTTGAATAGTGAAATTGAATTCACCCTCAAATTCAAAGAAGCAATAAAAGACCTCAAATATCGGGTTTTTCCCAATATACTCAAGCTTAATAGTTTGTTTATCAAATAGCAGGTAAATGGAATCGGATAAACCAGCATACCAGTAAAATCTCAATTCATAATTATTTTTACCGGGACGGTAAATTTGATAGAATTTCTCCGGTGATTTATTGATTAGCTGCTTTATCGTTTCTTCCCAGCTAATCGATTTTATCACAGGTTTTACCGTTAACACGGAATTAAAGCCACCAAAAGCATCGGGAACCTTATCGGGATTATTTTCATCTGGAATCCAACTACCATCTACAATGAACTTATATTGATACACTCCGGTAGGTAGATCTAAAGCAAGTGAATAGATACCCCCACTTTCTTCCATCGGGATAATTTCCCAAGCAGTAAAATCTCCCGCAATGCCAACAGTATGTTTTCCTGCCGTGAGGGGAGTATAACTAAAACGCAGAAAGCTCATAAAACCTGTCTTTTATCTACTTTTCTTTTAGCTGAATCCTTAGGGTGTTTGCCCTCTTTTTTTGTCTCAGCCGATCTGTTTTCTAATTGTGTTTTTTCTTTTTCCAGATGATATCTTAAGAAACTGCCTGTCGATGAATTAGGACATTGCATAATTTCTTCCGGTGCCCCACTACAAATTATTTTTCCGCCTTCGTCTCCTCCCTCGGGACCTAAATCTATAATCCAGTCAGCAGATTTTATAACATCCATATTATGCTCGATAACGATTACCGTATTCCCCATCGCGACAAGTTTCTTAAGAACCTTTAGTAGTTTGCTTATATCATCAAAATGAAGTCCGGTTGTTGGTTCATCCAAAACATATAGAGTATTTCCAGTAGAGACCTTGCTCAATTCACGCGAGAGTTTTATGCGTTGAGCTTCTCCCCCAGAAAGGGTAGGAGAGGGCTGGCCCAGCTTTAGATAATCCAAGCCCACTTCCTGCAATGTTTTAAGCTTATTTTTAATAGCCGGAATGGCAGAAAAGAATTCTATTGCTTCCTGCACATCCATATCCAGCACTTCCGCAATATTTTTCCCTTTATAACGAATGGAAAGTGTTTCTTGATTGTATCGTTTCCCTTTGCAGACCTCACAGGTTACAAAAATATCAGCCATAAAGTGCATTTCTATTTGCTTTACGCCTGCGCCTTCACATGCTTCACAGCGTCCACCTTTTACATTAAAAGAGAATCTACCGGGTGTATATCCTCGCATTTTGGAAGCCGGCAATTGGGCAAAAAGATAACGAATTGGATCAAAGAGTTTTACATAGGTACAAGGATTGGAACGCGGTGTTCTGCCTATTGGCTGTTGATCTATAGTTATTATTTTATCTATATGTTCCAGACCTTTAATTTCATCCATCTTACCTACTTTTAAAGCAGTATGGAAAAAATGATTATGCAAATAGGGGGATAGTGTTTGATTGATTAAGCTGCTTTTTCCGCTTCCAGACACACCTGTTATACAAACAAATAGTCCTAAAGGTATATCCACATTCAAGTTTTTCAGGTTATTATGCCGGGCATTAACAATGCTCAGCATCCGTCCGTCAGGTTTAATTCGTTTTTCAGGAAGCGGAATTTTAATCCGACCTGAAAGATAAGCTCCCGTAAGGGACTTAGAATTTTTGGAAATAGTATCTATATCACCTGAAGCAACAATCTCGCCTCCGTAAACTCCAGCTTTGGGCCCAAAATCTACTATCTGATCCGCTTGATGCATTGTATATTCATCGTGTTCAACTACTATCACTGTATTTCCCAAATCCCTTAACTGCAAAAGCATTGCCACCAATTTGGATATATCTCTTTGATGAAGACCGATGCTTGGTTCATCCAGAATATACATAACGCCAACTAATTGACTCCCGATTTGACTGGCTAAACGAATGCGTTGAGCTTCTCCTCCGGAAAGAGTAGGAGACCTTCTATCCAAAGTTAGATAATGCAAACCTACATTCATCAAAAAACCCAGCCGATTCTTTATTTCCTTCAGAATCTCTGAAGCAATCAATTGTTCATTCCCTTTCAGCTGCAATTTTTCAAAGAAATTTAATGCGTCACGCACACTCATTGCCGTGATGTCACTAATGTTTTTATCTGCTATTTTAACCGCGAGAAAAGCCGGTTTAAGCTTATAGCCATTACATTCGGGGCAAGGTTTGTCACTAATATATTGCAGATAATAACGCCGCATTTCTTCAGAGACCGTTTCGTGCATTCTTCTTTCCAATTGGGGAATTACACCTTCGAAACGCGTATAAAATTCTCCCTTTCCATTCTCACTTTGCCAAGCATTTTTGAATTTTTTTCCTTTAGAGCCATAGAGAATCAGCTGTCGAACAATTTCGGGCAGTTGATACCAAGGCGTGGATAAGGAAAAATCAAAAGATTTTGCCAAGTTCTTTACCGTATTTAGCGTCCAGCTATGTTGTTTGGTCTCCAACCTCCCCCAAGGCGCTACAGCACCTTCCATTATATTTAATTCTGGGTCGCTTATTACCAAATCCGGATCAAATTCCAGTTTGTAACCCAAACCGCCACAAAGAGTGCAAGCGCCAATAGGGCTATTAAAAGAAAAACTTTGGGGAGACAGTTCCTCAAAACCGATATGACAATGAGGACAAGCATTTTGAGCGGAGAGAATCACTTCTCGCTTTTCATCAGGATAATCTATCTTAACAATGCCATCAGCTAATTTCAAAGCCAATTCCAGAGAATCGGAAAGACGGCTTTCAATGCCTTCTTTAATAACGATGCGATCTACCACTACATCAATATTATGCTTGCTTTTTTTATCCAGAACAATTTCTTCTTCCAGATTGCGTAATTGACCGTTTATTAAAACACGGACAAAACCTTCCTGACGCAGCATTTCCAGCTCGTCTTTATGTTCACCTTTACGATTTTGAACCAAAGGAGCTAAAATCTGCAGTTTAGTTCCAACTTTATTTTGCAATAAATGCTCAATCATTTGGTCAATAGTTTGTGAGCCGACAGGTCTGCCGCAATTATAACAATACTGTTTTCCAATGCGCGCAAAAAGAACTCGTAAATAATCATATATCTCAGTAGCGGTTCCAACTGTAGAACGAGGATTTTTACTGGCTGCTTTTTGTTCTATGGATATGGCAGGAGAAAGACCTTCAATATAATCCACTTTGGGCTTTTCCATTTGCCCCAAAAACTGCCTTGCATAAGCAGAAAGGGATTCTACATAACGCCTTTGACCCTCAGCATAAAGAGTATCAAATGCCAAGGACGATTTACCTGAACCAGAAACACCTGTAAAAACCACAAGTTTATTACGGGGAATGGTTAAATCAATGTTTTTAAGATTATGTTCTTGTGCACCTTTTATTTTAATAGCTGTTTTCAAATTTCACCTCATTTGAAGGCAAAACTTTTCCCGTCTGTCTGCTTGTCAAATAAAAAAAAAGATGACTTTTTTCACTGAATCTGGACAGGAAAGACCCTTGTTTAGTGAGAGGATTATTGTTCTAAATAATCAATATGGAATATGCTTCTTTGCACTTTCTCACTTCAAGTTTAGCGACAAGGACTAATTATGCCTGCTTCCTGACCAATTCATTCTATTTGCTTTTTCTCCATAATCGCTTATACTTTTGTAAGAACATAAGAAAAAAGAGGGAAAAATGTGGAAGTTATTTGTGAACATTTCGTTTGTAGCACTGTTATTATTTCCAGTTTATCTTTTGGGTAATTATCCCAAAATATCTTGTTACTATCTTGATTCTTTTATGAGTGATCAGAACAGTCAATTTGTACCTGCACTCGCAAAATACGATGTAGTAATTTTAGATATGGAAATGAGTGAAATCAACCCTACTGCTTTACAAAGCATAAGGCAATTAAATCCCAATGTAAAATTGCTGGCATATATGACTTGCCAAGAAATTTCTACAAATGTTCCCAATCCCATTTATCAGCCCCTTCGCTATTCTTTAAGAAACTCAATTCAAGATGAATGGTGGTTAAGGACTGCAACAGGAGAACATACTTCTTTTTGGCAAGGAACCTGGATGTTAAATTGTTCTACCCTTTGTCCAGAAGTAAATGGATTTACATGGGTAGAACATTTTGCAGATTTTATTAATAACAATGTTCTTAATGATCCTCTTTGGGATGGTTTTTTTATAGACAATTGCTGGTCTATTGTCCCCTATGAGATTGCAAATATTGATTGTAATAATGACGGGATAGTTGATAACAGAGATTGGCTTGATAATCAGTGGATATTGGGAATGGAAGCAATGTTAAATCAATTAAGAATTCAAAATCCCACTAAGATTTTGATCGGAAATGGAGGTTATGAATACGGGCAATATCTAAATGGTGTTATGTTTGAGGGCTGGGACTATAATAATCCTAATTTTGAATTTGGTTACGACTGGTCAACATTTATGAATATGTATAATAACATAGAAGATACATTCGTCCCACCAGTAATGAATATCATTCAAGCTATGGAACCGAATGGATTTCTTGCTGATATTTCTCATTTTCGCTTTACTCTTACAACGGCATTGATGGGTTCTGCGTATTATGCAATTGATCTTGGCCCTTCGGATCATTCTGATACTTGGTGGTTTGATGAATATGATAGTGATTTGGGTGAGCCATTAGAAGGTTTTGTAAATCCCCAAATTTCAGATCAGCCGAATTTATTGATTAATGGAGAAATGAATTCTAATTTGGCAGGTTGGGAATTGGCATTTGTCTCACCCACAACCGGATATATTCAAACTGGATTTGAAAATAATAATTCATTTGCAATTTGTAATGTCACCTATGCGGATGGAAATGATTACAGCGCTCAATTTATGCAATATAATAATCCCAATATGGATTTCGAATACGGAAATAGATATCTGGTTACTTTCAAAGCAAAATCTGCTCAACCCAGAACAATCAACTTTGTTATCCAAAAACATCTTGCCAATTGGGAATGGGTTATTCCTCATAGTATCCCAATTGACTTAAATACTGATTGGACTAATTATAATTTCTCTGTTACTTCTCAAAACACAAACTTAAATCCTGATCAACTTCGCTTTTCTTTTAATCTTGGTAATGAACCCGGAATTGTATATTTTGATGATATAAGTTTACGCTTAATGGAGGAAGAATTACTTATGAGAGAGTTTGAAAATGGATTGGTAATATGTAATCCATATAGTATAACTCTTACTGCTGAATTAACCCATCCTTGGTATCATCTTAATGGTAGTCAGGATCATATTGTTAACAATGGTCAAATATGCACTTTCGTATCTATCCCCGCGTATGATGGAATTATTTTACGCAGAACCCCCCTTGCTATTTTTGATAGTTCAGAAAATATACCTCAGTTTCATATATCTTTTTACCCTAATCCGGCAAAAGATAAAATAACCTTGTCCCTTGAAGCCAATATAAGAAGTGCGGGGCAATTTAATTTATATAACATTAGGGGACAAAAGCTTAGAACAGAAATATTACCAAATGTAGATAAAGGTAAATTAGAGGTTCCCCTCTTGCTTGTTGATAATAAAAATAGACCTTTATCTAAGGGTATTTATATTGGTTCAGTAAAATTAGGTGAATTTACACGTAATTTTAAACTACTTATCTTGGACTAATTAATATGCTAATAGTAAATTATATGAATCGGTAATTTAACTTTATTGGCTTCTTTTCTCGGCTTAATTTGCCCAATCTGGACAATTTTTAAAGGGAAGAACATTGAGCCATAAAGCACGAGGAAAGCCAATTGGAAAAGATAAGACATAACGAGAGGAAAACCTTATTTAACTTTTGACATTGTCCCTTTTTTCGTTTACGATTTTACTTGACAGGATAGCCGAATGCTTTATTATGTAATTATAGAGGTATAGATGAAAAGAGTATTAATCCTAATCAGTATTCTGGTTTGCGCTTTTTGCCAGGTAGAAGCCGTGTCTATATATCAAGTGCAATTCACTTCTTTCCGGGGAAGCGACGGAACCTTTCCATCTCTATACACAGGTAAAAGTGTTGCTTTGGAAGGAATTGTAACTGCTACTGATTATCAACAGGGTGGTTATTTTATCAGTGAAAGATTAAATGGTCCTTGGCGAGGGATTTTAGTTTTGGATAGAAATGCCAAAGTAAAAAAAGGGGATTATATAAAGGTTTTAGGAACCGTTTCCGAATTTTACGGGATGACTTGTCTGCAAGATATAGCGCAGACCAGAATCATCAGCGGAGGCAATGCTCTTCCTCAGCCGATTCTTTTAACTACTGGTCAATTATCTCATTCAGAAGAAGCTGAATCTTACGAAGGTGTTTATATTCGTTTTTTAAATGTTTCTTCTACCAGCAATAAGGGCTTAAAAAATAGTTTGGAAGTTACGGATGGCAGTGGAACTTGTTTTGTGATAGGTAATCAATTTAATACGGGTATTAAAGGAAAAATGATTGCCAATGCTCAATATGCGTCTATTACAGGAATTGTGGTTTATGGTTTCAGCCAGTTTGCTCTTTGTCCTATTTCTTCCGCAGATTTTTATATATTGCAACCAACCTTTATCCAGAACCGTTCTTGGGGTAAAATCAAATCCATTTACAAATAAAATTAAGAAAATGAGGAATTTATTATGAAAAAGCTCTTCAAAAAATTACTTATCGTAGGTGGCACCGCTGCAGCTGCTCATTTTGGATTTAAAGCATACAAAAAAATTAGCGGTATTGCCAAGCTTGCCAAATCCCTGCCCGAATTTTTAAATAATGTTTATGGCGAAATGCCAGAAGTAAATTTTAACCATTCACTAAATTCTACTAAACTAAAGGTCTTCTTCTCCCAGGAAATTCTGGATAAATTCACTGACATTGAAACTACTATTCGTGAATATATAGACGATTTTTATCCGGAAATTGCCAAGACCTCCGTGGATATTTCTATTATGCCCAAAACCGAAGAGACCGAAGAGACCGCTACGGAAGAAGATTCCGAAGAAAAAGAATAAGAAACTTTTATTAAATATCTATCAGAAACCCAGCATATTGTTAGAGCTGGGTTTTTTGTGTAGCCGGGGGACGCGGTTTTTCGCAAATTAAGTCGAGAGGTCTTGAAGTCGAGAAGTCGAGAGGTCGAGAGGTTTTGAAGTCGAGAGGTTTTGAAGTCGAGAGGTCTTGAGGTTTTGAAGTGAAAAAGTGGAAAGGTGGAAAAGTGAAACCCAATGTGTAGTCGGAGGACATCTTTTCGCAAGATAAATTGTCTCATTGAAGTTGTAAAATGTAAAAGATGATGATTGTATCTTCATTTTTACGAGGGGCTTACGCCACCATTGCTATAATTATGTTGCCCTTTGAGTTAAAATCGGTTTTCCCTGTGATTTTCCATACAATTTCATTCTTTTTCCTATCTTAGAATAAGGTCATTAATAATCTCATAGAAAAGGCCGATTTTGACTTAAAGACGACAGCCGATCCTCATAATCCTAAAATCCTGAAATCCTTGTTTCTACAATCAAATCTGAGATATCTGTGTAATCTGTGAGAGAATATTTTAAAGGAAGAACGAAATCCTCGTCGTTTCCCTGACAACCGAGTTATGTAATTTCCGCTTTATTATATAACTGCTTGAAAGTTTATTTGTTGTGGTTGACGAGGACGTCAACACTCCAGTGTTTTTGTTGACGAGTTAAAACTCGTCAACAAAATCTGTCGTCCCGCTGGGACTTTTTTATCATTGTTTCAGTTCAACGGGTTAAAACTCGTCAACAAAATCTGTCGTCCCGCTGGGACTTTTTTATCATTGTTTCAGTTCAACGGGTTTAAACCCGTCGTTAATAACTGTCGTTCCTAACGGAACTTTTTTCTTTATATTTCTTTCTTTTCTATGGGCTTACGCCACCATCGCTATGATCGTGTCGCCCACAAGGGGCTTTTTTTTAACCCAACTTTACCATTTTGCTGTTTTTTTCATCTGTAAAAATCCATTTTAGGAGGATAAAGCAAATGTGCTAAATTGCATAACTGCTTAAATAGCAATGTGAAAGAAATATGCTGCCACTTGTG
>JBDKSF010000091.1 GCA_039680785.1 Candidatus Cloacimonas sp. | reverse complement strand
AAGATTTCAAAATTGAGAGTTAAAACAAGGATTCTTCCTCAGCTAACCAAACTATTAACTGCTCACAAACTATCCCATTGAAGTAAATGTTTTATTTTAACTCTAAACCGAGCTTCAGCTTTGTCAGCATCGAAACACGAACAAAATTACTTGTTGCTGTATAATTTTCGTTGCAACAGAATAAAGAATCGGTTTAGAGTCAAAACAAACGAGAGCTTCAGCTTTGTCAGGATAGAGAAATGAACAAAATTTCCTGTTGCTATATAAACCTCGTTTCAATAGCAGAAAGAATCGGTTTAGAGTCAAAACAAACGAGGGTAAGCAAACGAAAGTTACTCAGTCCCCGTGGCGAACAAATCAAAATCGCCAAAACTCTGGTCTCTATTTATTGTTCCCACCTTGGAAATTATTACCCCATCGGGAAAAGTAATTCTGCCATGCACCACGGGTTTTTTATCCTGGTAAACTGATTTACCAATTGCTTTGATATCCACAAATTCATTTTCCGCTGTAGGAGTAGGAATTATTAATTGGAAAGAAGCATTTTCACTATCCATCGGATTATCAGCCCAACCAATGTAGGCAGCAATGGAATCAGCATTTGTAGTAGCCAAGCTATTACTTAAGCCACCTAAAGTTCTGGGCATTTTATAAAACTGCAAAACCTGAGTTAAATACAATTGTGCTTCCGTGGCTGCCGCAGAACGATTACTAACCTGATCTTGACGATTAAACATATCTATGCCTACAGTTATTGCCGCCCCTACCAGAATAACGCTCAACGCCAATAAAAGTATTTGTTGAACTCCCATTTGGTAACTCCTTTCTTTTTTTCAATTCTAAGATAAATGGAATAGCTGTCAAGAATTTTTTCTTTTCCTAAAGCTAAAAAAGACCAACCATTTAGGTTGGTCTAATTTAGATAGTTATTCAGTAGTTATTAGAATATTATTATGGGGCAACATCACTTGCTGTAGCAGTTATAGTGCCTGAAGGAAATTTAACTTTTGTTGCTATTTGTGGAGCTTTGTTATTTTTTACTTCCTTTCCTTTTCCTGTAACAGTAACAGAACTATCAGCTGCTGCCCATGTACCTACGGTAAATGAGCCGTTTTCATTAGTCGTTGTAGTTCCTCCCCAACCAATAAAACTACCAATATTGGCAGCAGTCATATTAGCTGCATTTCTATCCGCTCCACCTTGAGAAGCAGGTGTTTTGTAATACTGAACAATTTGAGAAGCAAAGTTCTGGGCATCGGCAGCAATAGACGATTTGTTAGAAGCATACGACTGGTTGTTAAACATTGTGATACCGACAGCAATAGCGGCACCCACGATAATAACACTGAGGACGATTAAAAGAATTTGTTGTGTTCCCATTTTTTTCTCCTTTTTTGGGTTATTCTTTTGTTTTGTTCACTCTATTTTATATGCCCCGTAGGGCAGACACTTCTATATGAATGCAAGCAGTGTTCCAAACGCTAAAATAAATCTTTGGCATTGTCGTAACTGATTATTATTCATATAGGTTACTGATATTAAATGATGTCTTTTGCCTATATTTTCCGCTCATAAGCAAAACAATATCTGTATCATTTATACAACACATTAATAAATTATGTCCCATTATATTCACAACTGGCTGCCCCACAATTTCTCCCTTTGCTCCTGATCATCATCACAACCACCCTCTTTCTGAGCTACACTATCGCCATATTCTGCCTTATTTATAACCGCTATGCAGCTCAATAACTTCCCGAGTGCATCCCTTATGGCGATATGGGAAGCATTCGGGATGCTTACCGGCAGCATAAGGGCAACGAGTAAGGAGGGTTCTCTCACAGATTACACTGATTTCACAGATAAAAAAAGAAGGACTCATGCAGAGGACGCAGATAGAAAAAAAAGGACTCACGCAGAGGATGCGGATTTCGCAGATTTATTTTTAGAAACGAGGATTTAAGGATTTTAGGATTCAGAGGATTTAGATGTGTAGACGGAGGACGCCGTTCCTCCGCATTTTTTTTCTAAGCCACCGAAGCCACCGAAAATAACTCACAAACATCTTAACCCAACTTTACCATTTTGCTGTTTTTTTCATCTGTAAAAATCCATTTTAGGAGGATAAAGCAAATGTGCTAAATTGCATAACTGCTTAAATAGCAATGTGAAAGAAATATGCTGCCACTTGTG
>JBDKSF010000090.1 GCA_039680785.1 Candidatus Cloacimonas sp. | reverse complement strand
CTGGGTAAATGTTAATTATATTGATGAAGTTAAAGTAAAAGGTAAAAACATAGCAGTTAAGATATACGAACTTATAGGTCTAAAATAATAGCTAAACTTTGCCTTCAAACCCAAAGATGCCAAGTTTACCTATTTTGGGGGCTGGGAAGATACAAGTATATGGTTTATCCCTAAACATTGTCGGCAGCGGCTAAAATAACCTAATTTATTGTTACATAGTTCATTGTTTAATAACTCTTTAACACTTCTGTAACACTTCTGTAATCTCGTTAGAGAATTGTAAGAGAAGTGTTACTGAAATATAAGCAAATTGGACAAGCAGTAAGTGACAATATATTGGAGTAAAAAGTAAAAAGGCATTTAACTAATTTCACTGTTAAATATTACGATTAAGATGGTCTTGCCAACGAGGTTTGATATCAAAGGTAAAAGCAAAATGCCAAAGAGGTAGAATGGATTTACGGAAAAAGCAGGATTACAATCCTCTGACTATGTCAATTATCTCCTGAGGTGCATTCACCAAATAATCCGGATTATAACTACTCAAAAATTCTGCACTATGAAAGCCCCAGGTTACGGAAATTATTTTCAGGCCGCATTTATGGGAGGATTCAATGTCTCTAATTTCGTCTCCTACATAAATTACATTTTGGGGGTCGAGTTTATGTTTTTGAATTCGCTGTTTGATTTCTCTTGCCTTATTCAAAATTCCAGAAGTTCCTTCTACCCATAAAAACGAATTTATCCCGTTTTGCTGAAGAAATAATTGCACATTTTCTACCGTATTGGAAGATAATAGAGCCATAGGAATCCCCATTTCAGAAAGCTCTTTTAGCATCTCCAAAATCCCTTCACAGGGTTTTATTTGCCTAATCTGGCGATTATATTCGGCAAAGGCAACCAAAATTAACTTCGGAATGCGATAATAAGGCAGGTGCATTTCTTTGATTATTTTGTGCCAAGGTAAATGGCTATAGCGCTTAAAATCATCTTCGGAAATGGGCTTATAACCAAATTGAGGAGCCAGTTCGTTGGCAATCTTCATTCCCAACTGAATAGAATTCGCAATGGTTCCGTCAAAATCAAACAGCAAAAATGGTTTCATTTTTTTAGTTTCTTTTTGGCCTTCAATACAAATTGATATGCCTGTTTTGGCTCAAGGGAAAAACTTAGAGCAATGGCTTTGCTTATTTCTTTGGTTTTTAGTCCCGCCCTTAAAAATTGTAAGGTGTATTCTTCAATTTTAGCTTCATCTATTGGGAAAGGTTTATTTTGCTCTAAATTTCTGCCTTCCAAAACCAAACAAAATTCCCCTTTCAGAGTAAAATCGGGATTTCGGATTATTTCTTCTAAAGTAGAATAGATATGCTCTTCGTATAGTTTGCTTATTTCTCTGCAAATGCAAATTTTCCTGTTTCCACAATGCTGCAGCAATTCTGTTAATAAACTTAGCAAACGCTGAGGAGCTTCATAAATAATTGTGGGATAAGGATATTGTGCTATTTCTTGTAATTTTTCTCGCCTTTTTTTGGCTTGCTGTGCTAAAAAACCGACAAATTGAAACTGTTTAGTAGAGAAACCCGAAACGCTAATCGCTGGTAAAAGGGCACTTGCGCCTGGCAAAGCAAAAACCTTTATGCCTTTATCGATGGCGACTTGAACAATTTTTTCGGCGGGATCGCTGATTGCTGGACTGCCTGCATCCGAAACAATCATTAGGTCTTTTCCGCTTTCCAAATATTGAAGCAGATATGCTTCCCGCTGTTTTTCGTTGAATTTATGAAAACTTATCAGTTTCGGAATTGGGATTTCATATTGTTTCAGAAGAAAAGTAGTTACCCTGGTATCTTCACAAGCAATTAGTTCTGCCTTTTTTAGCAGTTCCAACGCTCGTAAAGTAATATCTCCTAAATTTCCAATTGGAACGGGAATTAAGTAGATATTTCCTAAAGGCATTGTTAAGAAAAAACAGGTGCCGGTAAATTAAATCCGACACCTGCTCTGATACTTGTTAAATTAAACCCAGTTCTTTGCCAATTTTATTGAATGCGGCAATAGTGAAATCCAAATCATCCTTGGTATGAGCTGCAGAGAGTTGAACTCTAATTCTGGCTTTACCTTTCGGAACAACAGGATAAACAAAACCAATTACATACACACCTTCTTGCAAAAGCATATCAGCCATCTTAATGGCTAAAGGTGCATCATAAAGCATAATTGGAACAATTGCCGTGTTACCTGGAACTATGTCAAAACCGGCAGCCACCATTTCTTGTCTAAAATAGGTGGCATTTTCCCATACTTTATCTCTCAGTTCACTGGAATGTGATAGCATATCAATTACTTTTAAAGTGGCGCCAATGATTGAAGGTGCCAATGTGTTAGAGAATAAATATGGACGGCTTCGTTGACGCAATAATTCAATTATTTCTTTGCGTCCGGAAGTGCAACCGCCATTGGCTCCGCCTAATGCTTTGCCAAAAGTAGTGGTAATAATATCTACTCTGTCTGTCACTCCATAATATTCGGGAGTTCCTCTGCCGGATTTTCCGATGTAACCTGTTGCATGAGAATCATCTACCATAACCATTGCGTCATATTTATCGGCAAGATCACAGATTTCATTTAGCTTGGCAATATCGCCATCCATACTGAATACGCCATCAGAACAAATTAAACGATAGGTGCTATCTTGACTTTCCTTGAGGGCATTTTCCAGTTCTTCCATATTGCTATGTTTATAACGCAATCTTTTTGCCTTGCAAAGACGGACGCCATCAATGATGGAAGCATGATTTAGTTCGTCTGAAATAATGGCGCTATCCTCACCCAAAAGGGGTTCAAATAGGCCTCCGTTGGCATCAAAACAGGCAGCATAAAGAATTGTGTCTTCCATACCCAAAAATTTGGACATTTCAGCTTCCAGCTTTTTATGAATTGCTTGTGTGCCACAAATAAAACGAACAGAATTACATCCGTAACCCCAATCGTTCATAATATCCTGAGCTGCTTTGATAACTTCAGGATTATTTCCTAATCCAAGATAGTTGTTGGCACAGAAATTCAATGCTTCTTTGCCACCCTCAACACCAATTTTAGCATCCTGAGGCGTAGTTAAAATACGCTCATCTTTGTAAAGTCCCTGTTCTTTAAGCTCGGCAAAAAGCTTTTGCAGGTCTGTCTTGATCTTACCGTAAGCCATTGTAATCCTCTCTTTATCAGAAATTATTTTCTTATTTTTTATACACAAAATTGATGTCTTTCATTTCGTCAATGGAAAAGTGGAAGAATATGCTTGAAGCGCATCACAAATGAGCAAGTTGTAATGCTTGGGAATAAGCTTTTGCCCTTAGTTTATTCTTATGTCTTATTGTTTTATTTTAGCTATCAATTGCTTAACTAAAGTGGGTTCAAACTCAAATGTAGCTTCTTTGCTAATGCCATATTCCGTTACAATAAAATGTTTAAAACCCTTTATTCCTTTTTGCTCAAAGATTTTTTGCACACACGAAATCGGACAACCATCAATCACCAAATCCTGATTACCTTCCTGTTGAATTGTATTTTCCACTTCAAATTCTCCTGCTGCAATTCCGGATGCACAACCCATTTTATATTGATTTTCCAGATGCAATGTCTTCGCAAGTTCTAAAGATATCATACCTACATTACTGGCACCCCCGCAAGCGTAAACTTTGGTTTCCGTTAAATTAGTTACGCATTTGCTATTTCCCTCTCCTGTATTACATTTACAGGAACAATTGCAAGTATTTTTGTTTTCCATTTTTCACCTCTTTTTTTGGATCTATTTTTTAATTTCGGACAGACAATTATAAAAATCCAGCACACAGGGACAAAGCAAATTATACCAGACCTGATTATTCACTTTGTGACTGCTTATCAATCCAGCATTTTTTAGAACAGCCAAATGTTTGGAAACGGTGGAAATATCAGTCCCGATCTGTTTTTGCA
Source organism: Candidatus Cloacimonas sp. (assembly GCA_039680785.1). Lineage (NCBI taxonomy): Bacteria > Pseudomonadati > Candidatus Cloacimonadota > Cloacimonadia (SeqCode) > Cloacimonadales (SeqCode) > Cloacimonadaceae (SeqCode) > Cloacimonas (SeqCode) > Cloacimonas sp. (SeqCode). Next base: position 17,521 of record JBDKSF010000090.1, on the reverse strand, counting down.
ATTCACATACGCAATATTCCTTTTCTGCAAGTAAATCCAAAATAAATAGACGCGTCGGATGTGCCATTGCCTTCATTATAGTGTTCATATATTGATACTTAGGATCATCTTTCATATATTCATCTTCCTTATGTTTCCAATTTGGCAAAATAGGCAAATAGGTCAAGGAAAATTTTGGCAAGGATTAAACAAGATACTTAAAATAAAGATAGATGGATTGATATTACCGCTCATTGGCAATTTGAGCCAATTAAATCTGACTGTTCAGTGCTTAATGGACAATGAGCGTTTTAAGTGAAAAGCTCACTTTTTAATTGACATAAACAAGCTCCAATATAATTTGTCTCAATTAAATACTAAATCAAAAGAAGAGAGGATAATATGCCACAACACAAATCACCTATGAAAAGAATGAAGACAGACAAAAAAAGAGCTGCCCGTAACAATTATGTAAAGAGCACCATTAGAACTCTTTCCAAGAAAATTCGCAGTAATGCCACTGAGGATGAAAAAGAAAAGATACTATCAGAGTTATATTCTCAGCTTGATAAAGCAGCCAAAAAGGGAGTTATTCATCATAGAACTGCTTCTCGCAGAAAAGCTCGTTTGGCTGATTATGTAAATAAAGCCAAAACGGAAAAAAACTCCTGAGTTTTTACTGTTAAGTAAATTATTTCGACATACTTTTTCCTAATAGCTAAGAGGTAAATGTTTGAAACGCAGGCGTCCTTTACTTCTGCGTATATTGCGATTTATAATTATTTTGCACCTTTGGTTTTGGGGCATTATTGCTTTTTTTTCGCTAATCTATAATTTTGTAAATCCACCTCTTACGCCTTTAATGGTCCAACGCTACCTTGTGCGAGGTTATCCTATTCATAAAAGGTATTATGTTCCGCTGGAAAAGATTCCCAAACGCACTCAAAAAATGCTGATCGCCATTGAGGATGGAAATTATTATCAGCATTTCGGTTTTGAATGGAAAATGGTTAAAGAAGCTTACGAGCATAATAAAAAAGCGGGGAAAATTCGTTTTGGTGCCAGCACGATTAGCAATCAACTTGCCAGAACCATTTTTTTAACTACCAGGCGCAGTTATTTACGCAAATATCTTGAGATTCAAGCAACGGTGATAATGGAAATTTGTATGAGCAAAAAGAGAATGTTGGAGCTTTATTTCAACTATGTTGAATGGGGACAAGGAATTTATGGCATAGAAACAGCGTCGCGTTTTTACTATGGAAAGAGCTGCAGTTCTTTATCCCGCGCCCAATCCATTAAGTTAATCAGCATTTTAACCAATCCCATTCGTTATTCACCGGAGACATTTTATAGATCACCTTCTGCCAGGCAGCGATATAACCTCTTGCAAAGGTATTTTTGATGGATGAGAAATTTCTTTACCACATCTGGGATGAAGGCCATTTAGCTGGAAACCTGAAGACTGTTAGTGGTAAAGAGCTAAAAATAAATTATCAAGGTCAATTCAACACTTTCAGAGGTCCCGATTTCGTAAATGCCATTATATCTTTAAACGGAGAGGATTTACAAGGTGCCATAGAAATTCATCAAAATACGCAGGACTGGATTAAACACGCGCATCAAGAAGATGTTCATTATAATCAAGTTATTTTACATACTGTTCTCAATCATAATGGTTCGCAGCCCTACACCATAAAGGAAAATGGTGAGCTGATAGAAATATTGGAACTGAAAAATCAGCTTTCGGAAGATATTCAAAAACTGCTTTCCGATCTTGAAGATAAAGATTTAATAAGTGGAAATGATTATTGCGATTTACTTTCTGCCATTGATAACGATAGATTGTTCGGTATATTAGCTATAAGTGGAAAACAGCGGTTTATGAGCAAAGTGCATAGATTCAATGTTTCCCTTTCTTTGAGCGATTTTGATCAAATTCTTTATGAAGGAATGATGGAAGCCGCCGGCTATGATAAAAACAAATTTAATCTGTTTCAATTGGCGCAAAGCATTCCTTTTGCCAAACTGCGCGAATGGTTTAAAGAGGGAATGACCAGCAAAGAAATGCTTTCGCTTTTAATTGGTTCTTCGGGTCTTTTGCCTAAAAGCCGAAATCGCTTATCTGCAGAACTTTATGCTGAACTTTTAAGCACTTATGAAAGCCAAAGATATTATGCTCGCAAATTGGATATTGATTGGCAACTTTTTCGGATCCGTCCCGGAAATCATCCTGTTTTCCGACTTATTTTACTTAGCGAATTTCTCTATAACTGCTTGCCAGATGGATTGTTAAATTATTTTCTAAACAATTTAGAATTGGCAGAACCAAAGCCCTCCAAAAGATATCAGACCTTTTCGCAGCTTTTTAAACCTCAACAGGAAGGACTGTTACATAACCGACAAGGTTTAGGAATAACGGTAATAAACAACATCTACATCAATATTTATCTGCCTATCCTTTATCTATACTACCAAAAATTGGCAAAAGCAGAAATGACAGAATCCATTCTACAATCTTATGTAACCTTTAAAGCGCTACCAGAAAATTATATCACTCGTTTTATGTGCAATCATATAAATTCCAGCCAAGTGAAGGCAGTAAATAGTAAAACCCTTTACCAGCAAGGTCTGATAGATATTTATTACCGTTTTTGCCGTTATCATCTTTGTTCGGAATGCTTAAAGAATATCTGAGAAAAAAAAGAATATACAGGAGAAACGGAGAATTCTAAGTTATCTGCAATATACGATAGTTCAATTAACATATTTTGTTAATAATTTTACTTGACAGGAAGGACAATGCTGATTATATTTACTTCTAGGAAGATGGAAAAAATCTGCAATGATGAAAAGACAGCAATAAAGACCGTTGGTAAAGAAATGGCTCAGAAATTGTTTTTAAGAATTCTACAATTGGAAGCTGCCCCGGATATGTCTCAAATTTCCTCCTGGAGCAAGATGTCATCCTTTAATAGGAAAGGAAGCAGGAAAATATGCAGTGGAATTAGTTCAACCCTATCGTTTAATATTTTATCCTGCAAACGAACCTCTTCCTCTCAATACAGAGGGAAAGGTAGAAATAAATAAAGTAACTGAAATTGTTATTGAGAAGATAACAGATTATCATTAAACAAGGAGGATAAAATGGCAAGAAAAGAATATTATAGCTATAATCCTGATTATTCAGTACCTCCGGGTGCAACTTTGAAGGAAGCAATGGATTTATTGAATATGGGTATAAAAGATCTGTCCCTTAGAACAGGTCTTACAGAACAAAGTATTATTAGAATAATAAATGGCAAACAACCCATTACTTATGCAACTGCACAAAAAATCGAACCGGTTACAGGAATCTCCGCTGAATTTTGGAATAATCTTGAATCACATTATCAAGAGCGACTGCATAAGAAAACTATTTTAGAGAAGAGAAAGCAATTGGAAAAATTTCTAAACAAATTTCCCCTTACCGAACTTGTTTCTCGTGGTTATATAAATTCAACCAGTAATTTAGTGGAAGAGGCATATGAACTTTTTAAATTCTTTCAGATATGTTCTATTGAGGCCTTTGATGCTGTTTGGAAAAAACCGGTAATTTTAGCAAGAAGTTCCAAGTGTTTTAAAACCAATATTGAAATGGCAGCTACTTGGATTAGAATGGGAGAAATTGAAGCTGAGAAAATACCTGCTAAACCTTTTAACAAAACAAAGTTTAACTATACCCTAAATAAGATAAGAACAATAACTCATAATCTGCCTGAGAATTTCTCTTCTACCCTGATAGAACTCTTTGCTGAGTGCGGAGTTGCTTTAGTTTTAATTCCCTGTTTGGACAAAGTTCCTTGGAATGGCGCTTCTAAATGGATAAAAGACGATAAGGCGATGATTATTTTAAATAACAGAGGTAAAGGTGAAGATAAATTTTGGTTTTCCTTATTTCACGAAACAGCGCATATATTAAAACACAGTAAAAAAGAAATCTGGATAGCTGATAAGGATTATAGTGATCCTAAGGAAGAAGAAGCAGATAAGTTTGCTGCTGAATTTTTAATTCCCGCAAAATATAATGAGAGAATTATCAATATCAACTCCGAAATTGATATTATTTCAATTGCGGATGAATTATCCATTAGTCCGGCTATTGTAGTTGGCAGATATCATCATTTAACCGGACGATGGAATCAGTATAATCATCTTATCAAAAAAATAGAATTGGGTTTATGAGAAAACTTTAGTAAAGAAAAAGATCAAAACACAAATTTCCTCTCTATGCCTTATTTCTATCTATTCCAGATCAGAAAAACAACGTAATCTATTCTTGGGTTAAAGAATTACTAAAATGCCTTTTTTCAATCTCTTTGAGCTCAAGTTGATAACAGATTTTTTACTGGAACAGGGTGTTTGGAATCATTTACCCGAGCCGCTTTTCAATAGAGGGGATTCTAATATCATTTCTGTGAAGAATGTATAAAGAATATACGGTAGAAACGGAGAATTCTAAGTTATCTGCCATACACCAAGATGTATGATATTGAGATAATTTGTTCAATCAGAATCAAGCATAAAACATATAAACTGCCCTTTTTGTAGATTTTTCACAAAATAACTTGACAATTATCAGAAATTCATTATTATGTAGTTATAAACTATAAAGGAGTTTGATATGTTAGTAGAATTCAGTGTGGAAAATTACCGGTCTATTTACCAGAAGGTTACTTTGAGTATGGAAGCCATTACCAAAAATGAGCTTGATAACCATACTATGGAAGTTTCTCAGCAACGTTTGCTTAAAACAAGGGTTATATATGGAGCTAATGCCAGCGGGAAAAGTAACATCTTTAAAGCATTCTCCTTTATGAAGAATATGGTTCTCAATTCGTTCAAAGAATCCCAAATTGGAGAGCCGATTTTAGTAGAGCCCTTTTTACTGAATTCTACTGGTAAAGATGAACCCAGTTCTTGGGAAGTTATATTTTTAGTGGATGATGTTCTTTACCGCTATGGATTTTCGGCTTTTAGAGATCATATTGCTAAAGAGTGGTTACTAATGCGTAAAACAACTTCCCGAGCCAGAGAGATAGTTCTTTTTGAAAGATTGGGGCAGGGCATCCAAGTTCATAATAAATTCAAAGAAGGTAAAGGAGAGGTAAAAGACAAATTACGAGAAAACTCTCTTTTCATCAGCTTATTGTCTCAGTTCAATGGTTTTATTGCCCAAAAGATAGTTAAGTGTTTTTCTGATTCAAACCTTTGGTATATTGATACTTATAATCCGATAAATACTACTGCTTTATTAGACAATAATGTTGTCCCCTTAGATTGGGTAAATGAATTTATGCGTAAAGCTGATTCAGATATCAAGGAAATTAGGATCAATGAGAAAGAAATGGAAATGGATACAAAAGTAAATATCCCACTTTCTTCATTATTCATCAAAGTAGGGAGTAATAAAATGTTCCATCTATTCATTAAGTCCATCCACCAATTCTATGATACTAAAGAAGATGTTCTTAAAGAAGTTGAATTTGATATGGAAAAGCAAGAATCGGAAGGAACAAAAAAAATCTATTGTCTTGCTGGTTTATTGTATTCTACTTTACAAAGAGGCGGAAGTTTATTCATTGATGAAATAGAAAACAGTTTACATCCTTTCTTAACCAAAATCATCATCAAGTTGTTTCAGGATAAAGAGACAAATCCTAAGGGAGCTCAATTAATCTTTACAACCCAAAATACTCTCTTTCTGAATAAAGATAATTTTAGACGGGATGAGATTTGGTTTGTGGAAAAAGCACCAAATCATTCTTCCATTCTTTATTCTTTAGTAGAATATAAATTACCGAAAGGTTCTACCCGCAAAGATGCTTCTTATGCCAAGGACTATATTCGCGGAAAATATGGAGCTGTTCCTTATGTAGAATATTCAAATTTTGTTGATCTATTTAAAAAAAACATAGAGAAAACAAAAAATGAGCAGAACTAAAAGACCACATAATATCAGAAAACCAGCTCCTGACTTGATAGTTATAGTTACGGAAGGTGAGAAAACCGAACCCAATTACTTTAAGAAATTTCCTGTTTATTCCATAGAATTTAGTGTTATTGGAACAGGGATGAATACAATATCTTTGATAAAGGAAGCCGAAATCCAAGTTGAGAAACAGATTGATAAATTCAAGGAAAAGTATGGTGAAGAGCCCAAAGAAACAATTGTTTGGTGCGTTTTTGATAAGGATAGTTTTTCTGATGAAGATTTTGGAAATGCCATAAATAAAGCAAAAGCTAAGGGTTATAAGGTTGCTTATTCTAACGAAGCATTTGAACTTTGGTATTTATTACATTTCCATTATTACGATATGGCTCTTGGTAGAAATGATTATATAGTAAAGCTTACAGAACATCTAAAACGAAAATATCGGAAAAATGACCTTTTTATGTATGAAACTCTTCTTAGTAAGCAAGAAGAAGCAATCAATAATGCCAAAAACCTCCTGTCTAAATACATTACAGTTAACCCGAGTAATAATAATCCCTCCACAACGGTTTTTGAGTTGGTAGAATATTTAAATCAATTTATCCACTATTGAAAGTAAGATAAAGAAACCTTTGGTAAGTATATTCTTGGTCAGCATAATGACATAGGAGAACAAAATGGGATACACCATTGAAGCGATTAACTTTTTTCAAAGCCGCATTGAAGCATATTTAAATATTTGGGAAAATGCTGCCTTGGAAGATATGAAAAATAATCAAACGGAAAAACAGCATTCACCTTTAAATGTGCGAAAGGCATTATTTCGTCAAACTATGGGTGGTCATTTAACGGATGGACAGGAATTTCGGATCATCAATCAAGACCTAAAGTGGTATCTGCATCCTGAGTTTGAAAGTTTTGACAAGGAACTAAAAAAATTCATTGAAAAAAGCTTGGAGGACAAAGAACTTCTTTATTATTGGGATAAAAGAGATTATGAAGAAATTAAACCAGAAGATTTGTCAGGACCTTTTGATAAGGAATTAGAGTGTTGGAAATATGTAAATTTGGATTGTGACGATGGTTTTTTAGGACAGGATGAAGCCATAAGTTCTTTACAAGCGCGTTGGGTTTTGCATTGTGCCTATAAAGCCAATAAATTAAATGAGGAAGAAATCAAACAATTAATTAAACTGGATTTGGAAGCATTGGTATGTGAAAATGCCACCTATTTCAACCTCTTTGAACTGAAATTCATTACGGACTTTTTATTGGAGCACGGGGTTTGGGATAATTTGCCTGATCCCCTTTTTGTAAATAGATTTGAAGTCAAACCTGATTAGGAAAAAGGTACGAATTGCTATCCGCATTTTCTTGACAAAATACTGCCAGCAAATACAAAAGTTAATCCATAGAAAATTAGAGATAAAGAGAAGGCAGAAGCTGTATGAGTAAAGTAATACAAAGTTCTATCAAAGATAACCACCAACGGGGAACAGTTGGCAATTTTATCAATCAGCATTTAAGTGATGGATGTTTTTTATCTTTTGTCTCGGCATATTTTACTATCTACGCCTATCAACATTTGAAAAACAAGCTGGATAACATCCAGAGTTTAAGATTTCTGTTTGGAGAACCGCGCTTTATTTCACAGATAGATCCTAAAACCGATAAGAAACAATTTCAAATTGAAGATGAGAAACTAATTATTCCTATTCAGAATCGTCTTACTCAAAGCAGGATTGCCTTTGATTGTGCCAATTGGATTAAAGATAAATGTGAAATCAAATCTATGGTCAAGCCCAACTTTCTGCATGGCAAAATGTATCATATCAAATCCGCCAATGGCAATGAAAAGGCAATTTTGGGAAGTTCCAATTTTACTGTTAACGGACTTGGTTTTGGCAATAGCCCCAATATAGAGCTTAATATTGAAGTAGATAGTGATAGAGACAGAGCAGATTTACTTAATTGGTTTGAGGAATTATGGAATGATGAGACCGGCTTAGTAGAAAATGTGAAAGAAGAGGTTTTAAAATATCTTTCCAAACTCTATGAGGATAATTCTCCTCTCTTCATCTATTATAAAACCCTGTATCACATTTTTGCCAAATTTCTGGAAGAGCAGGAAGACAAGGGTTTACTGAAAGAAAAAACCGGTTTTTTTGATTCCGAGATTTGGAATGAACTTAAAAGTTTTCAAAAAGATGCTGTTAAAGGAGCTATCAATAAACTGGAAAAATATCAGGGTTGCATAATAGCTGATAGTGTTGGCTTGGGGAAAACCTACGAGGCATTAGCCATCATCAAATATTATGAGATTTTAGGTTACCGGGTTTTAGTACTTTGTCCCAAAAAACTACAGAATAATTGGACAGTATATCAAGCCCACAAAGGAGATGATACAAATCCTTTTAAAAATGACAGGTTTAGCTATACAGTTGCTTTCCATACCGATTTAGCCAGAACAAGCGGATTTTCCAAAGCTGATAATTTGAATCTTTCTACTTTTAACTGGGGTGCCTGGGATTTAGTAGTTATTGATGAATCACATAATTTGCGAGGTAATCCCAAAGAAAAAGTAGATAACGGAGAGATTATTTACAATCGAGCTAAGTGTCTATTAGAGAAAGTTATTAAAAGTGGAGTGAAAACCAAAGTTTTGATGCTTTCAGCCACACCAGTAAATACCAATCTGAAAGATTTGCGTAATCAAATCCACTATATTTCAGAAGGTAATGATTATGCCTTTAAGGAAAGTATGGGAATTGAGAATATCTCTAATACTTTTAGATTAGCGCAACTTCAATTTACGGAATGGGCAAAGAGCTCTAAAGATACCAAGCGAGATACAAAGGAGCTATTTTTAGCTCTGGATAGTTCATTTTTTAAGCTTCTGGATGAATTAACCATAGCTCGCAGCCGCAAACATATTTTAACTTATTATTCCGATATAGATAAAAATAGCTTCCCTACGCGTCTTAAACCTCTTTCCGAAAGCACCGATATTGATACCACGCAAAAGTTTTATTCTTATGATCAAGTAAATGAAGCAATTCAGAAATACAAACTTTCCTTGTTTAAGCCCTCCAATTTTGTAAAAGAGGAATTTAGACCTGAATATGAAATTACAGGTAAAGTAAAAGTATTTTCTCAGCAACAGCGGGAAGATTTTCTGGTAGAAATGATGAAAATCAATTTCCTAAAACGCCTGGAAAGTAGTATTTATTCCTATCAATTAACTCTGAAGCGGACTTTGGACAAGATAAATTCTCTGGAACAAAAAATAGCAGAATACGAAACAACTAAAAAAGAAGAACAGCTTGATCCCTTTGAGGTGGAAACAATTATCCCTGAAGAAGAATTAGAAAGTGAAGAAGAAGAGGAATTCACCGTAGGCAAAAAACTGAAATATAAACTGGAACACTTAGACCTAAATAAATGGAAAATTGCCCTGAAGAATGATAAAGATCAGCTTAATGCTTTATATAAAACAGCTGAAAAAGTTACGCCAGATAATGATGCTAAGCTTAAGCGTCTGAAAGAAATTATAGAATATAAGATAAAACATCCTATCAATCCTGATAATAAGAAGATTATCATTTTTACTGCTTTTGCTGATACAGCTATTTACCTCTATGATAATCTTTCCATATATCTTTATGATAAATTCGGGCTATATTCTGCTTTAATAACTGGAGGCACAACCTGTAAAACTAATTTCAAAATGCCTGTTAGAATGAAAAATGATTTTAATTCCATTTTAACCTGTTTTGCTCCCATTGCCAAAAAACGAGTTAAATTTCTTAGCTTACCTCAAGATAAACAAATCGATATAATTATTGCTACCGATTGCATTTCCGAAGGGCAGAATTTACAGGACTGCGATTATGTAATAAATTATGATATTCACTGGAATCCGGTTCGCATCATTCAACGCTTTGGCAGAATAGACAGAATCAATGGTCCCAATGCCAAAATCCAAATGCATAATTTCTGGCCCACCGACGATTTGGATAAATACATAAAACTGAAATATAGAGTAGAAGCAAGAATGGCTTTGGTTGATTTAACCGCCACTGGAGCTGATAATATCCTAAAGGATGACGATATTGATAATTGGTTAGAAAACGATATGAAGTTTAGAACAAAACAATTAAAACGGTTAAAGGAAGAAGTAATTGATCTGGAAGATATGGATGATAGCATAAGCTTAACTGATTTTACTTTGGATGATTTTAGAATAGACCTGCTAAATTATTTAAAGGCAAACGAAATTGAATTACGCGATGCACCATTGGGTTTATATGCCATAACTACAAGCCCTGAAAATGCTCTTTGGCTAAAAAATAATACTTTATCTGATGAGCAAAAACAAATTATCCGCCCCGGCATTATCTTTTGTTTAAAGCATTTTGAAGATGGGTCGGAATATAATAAACTAAATCCCCTCCAGCCATATTTTCTTGTTTATATTAGAGAGGATGGAACTGTCCGTTACCATTACACCAATGTAAAACAAATTTTGGAAATTTATAGATTGCTGACCAAAGATAGACAAGAAGCAATAAAGGAACTTTGTGATCTCTTTGATGAAGAAACCCAACAAGGACAAAATATGGATAAATATAACACTTTGCTTATTAAAGCCATTGAAGACATAAAAAATTCTTTGAACAAACGCACCAATCAACAATTGCAAGGAGATAGAGATGCTCTTATTCCCAAGAAATCAAAAGAACAGAGTTTTGAACTAATCACCTGGTTGATTATCAAATAAAGGAATTATAATGGATAAAGAAAAAATTATTGATGCCTTGTCTCTTTTTAGAATTAAAGATACCTATTCCGCTGCTCTAAATTTTTGGAATACTCTCGGTTATTTTAGTGACCGTCAACCGGAACCAAATAGTTTCAGCTTTGACGATTTTGCCGCTTTTAGCGGCAATAAAATAGATCCTACAAAAGCCAGAAAAGATGATTGGGATAAGTTTTATCTGCTCTTCCAAATTACCGATGAAGAAATGAAGAACCACTTTAACCAAGATTCTCAAATAACTATACCTGGAATTACCAAACAAAATTTTCAAGCGGCTAACCTAAAGTCCTATCTTTTTGCTTCTCTTAAGCTTAAGGGGGATAAATATACCAGAACTCAGCTGGCAAATATAGCCCGGCAAATTAATAAGCAGTATGCTATCCCTTTAATTATTCTCTTTCACTACAATAATTTTGTTACTATTGCAGTGGTTAATAGAAGACAAAACTTAAAAGACACGGTAAGAGATGTTTTAGAAAAAGTTACTATGATTAAGGATATTAAGACAACTGATACTCACAGAGCTCATATTGATATTTTAGCTGATCTTTCATTAGAGAAACTATCTGAAAAAGGTAATATCTACAACTTTGAGACCTTACACAATGCCTGGTCTGTTACTTTGGATATTAACGAATTAAATAAAAGATTTTATAAAGAACTGTCCAATTGGTATTTTTGGGCAATTAAGAAAGTTGTTTTCCCTGCAGGTGATGAAGAAAATGAAGAAGTAAGAAATTCCATCGGTCTAATCAGATTGCTAACTCGTCTTATTTTTGTTTGGTTTATGAAAGAAAAAGGTCTTATTCCTGAGGAGCTTTTTGATTCACAAAAGCTAAGAAATATTATCAAGTTTGAGGATTTTAATGATTCCGCTTATTACAAAGCCATTCTGCAAAACCTTTTCTTTGCTACCCTAAATACAGAAATGAATAAAGACAAAGTAAATTCCCGCAGATTTCGCCGCGAAATTAAAAGTAATCTGAATCCTGATTTCAATGTGCATACTCTCTTTCGCTATGAGTCCCTTTTCCATCATCCAGAACAAGTTATAGATGAATATTTTGCCAATATTCCCTTTTTAAATGGAGGTCTGTTTGAATGTTTAGATACTGAAATTACAAATAACAATCAAAAATCTTATATTCGCATTGATGGTTTTAGTGACCGACCCGATAATATTTTAAAAGTTCCTGATGAATTATTCTTAAGTGGCAATGAACAGAATATTGACTTAAACGAGATATATGGAACTCAAAATAAAAGCTATCAAGTGCGGGGCTTATTTAGCATCTTAAATAGTTATAAATTTACCGTAGCCGAAAATACACCCATTGAAGAAGAAGTTGCACTTGATCCAGAATTATTAGGGCGTGTTTTTGAAAATTTACTTGCTTCCTATAATCCCGAAACAAAAACAACTGCCAGACACGAAACCGGCTCATTTTATACGCCGCGTGAAATTGTGGATTATATGGTTGATGAATCTCTAATAGCTTATTTAATCAATGAACTTCCTCATAGCACAAAAGAAGAAAAGGAAGACAGCGAATTAAAACTAAGGTTACTTCTGTATTATACAGATGAAGACCATCTATTTGATCCTGAAGAAGTAAATAAACTTATAAACGCTATTGATAATCTGAAAGTTATTGATCCTGCTTGTGGTTCAGGAGCTTTTTTAATGGGCCTTCTTTTAAAAATCGTTTATATCCTGCATAAATTAGACCCCCATAATACTAAATGGAAACAACAACAAATTGATAATATCAAAAAACTTATCACTAATATAAGACAAACTGTTGACGACCCCAAAGTAAGGGAAGATAACATCCAAAAACTGAAAGACAGCATTCAGGATATTGAACAGACATTTGATGAATTTGATTTTGATTACAGCCGTAAACTCTTTCTAATTGAGCATTGTATCTATGGCATTGATATTCAACCCATAGCTATACAAATTGCCAAGCTTCGTTTATTTATCTCTTTACTGGTAGATCAATATCCTAAACAGGGAAAACCAAATTTGGGAATTAGAGCTTTGCCCAATTTGGAAACTAACCTTGTTGCCGCAAATTCCCTTATACCCTTGGAAATGGAAAATCAAATGGATATCTTCAATACCATTATAGAAAATTATATATCTGAAATAAAAGCATTACACAAAGAATACTTCAGCACTCGTAACCGAAAAGACAAACTTGAACTGAAAGTAAGAGAGCATAAGCTCCGAATGGAATTTTCCGAAGCACTGAAGAAATCAGCATTTCATGCTCAAGAAGCTGAAGATATTGCCAATTGGGACCCTTATTCCATAAATTCTATCGCTCCTTTTTTTAATCCCACCATTATGTTCGGATTGACTAATTTTAATATTGTTATTGCCAATCCCCCTTTTGTAAGACAGGAAAAAATCACTTACAAGGATTTACTGGATAAATCCGATTACCAGATATTCAATTCTACTTCCGACCTATATACCTATTTCTATGAATTGGCATATAAACTATTATCTGAAAACGGAATTGCCACTTTTATCACTTCCAATAAATGGCTCCGTTCCAAATATGGCACCAAATTAAGACAATTTTTAAAACAAAATACCAAATTGCAAATATTAATTGACTTCGGTGGTTACCAGGTTTTCAAATCCTCTACAGTGGATACCAATATTATCTTGTTCCTTAAAGCCAAACCTGAACCCGGGCATTCCTTTAATTTCGTTAATATCCCTGCCGACCTGAAACCGGAAAACCTTTCTCAATTCCTGTATAATAATATGCAAACATTACAGCAAAATACCTTGGAAGAAAATAGTTGGACTTTGACAGATAATAGCATTTTGACCTTAAAAACCAAAATAGAAAAAGCCGGGAAACCACTTAAGGACTGGAATGTTAATATCTATAGAGGCATTTTAACCGGTTGTAATGAAGCATTTATTATTGATACCTCCACAAAAGAAGCAATCTGTAAAGCAGACCCTAAATCCATAGAAATCATAAAACCTGTCTTGCGGGGAAGAGATATTCATAAATACTATTATGAATGGGCTGGACTTTGGCTGATAATTATTCCCAGCGGATGGACAAATAAAAATAAACCAGATAACATAGATGCTGAACATTTTATTAAACTATGTTATCCAGCAGTGTATAATTATTTAAAAACTAAAGGAGATGCAATAGAAAATAAAATAGTCAAAGTAAAAGGAAAAGGAGTATATGATAGAGATGATCAAGGTGATTATTGGTGGGAACTTAGAGATTGTTCATATTACAATGAATTTAATAAGAATAAAATTATATGGTCTGAAATTGGATTAAATGGAAATTTTACTTTTGATTCCAATCATTTTTATACAAATCAAACTGCATATATAATGACCGGAGAAAATCTTATCTATATATTAGCTATTCTTGATTCCAAATTATTTGACTTCTATTTTAATCTAATTTCTTCAAATCTATCCCAAAAAGCATCTAGGCATATCAAAATATACATAGAACAATTTCCAATTCCATCATATAAAAATTCTGATACAACTCTTGAGCTGGAAAAATTAGTAAAAGATATTCTGAATATAATGCCTACCATTGATATTTATCAAACCCAGAAAAAGGAAACTTCTGATATTTCTGACTATCTTAACAGAATTGACTCACTTGTTTATAAACTGTATGGTCTTAATGAAGCAGACATCAAGTTAATAACCAATACATCGGAGAAATAATGTTCAGTTTTCTTTACTATAATGAGTTAATCTGGTATATATTATTTAATGAACTGAAAATAACATATTTTAATATAGGAGGTTAAGATGTCATTTTCAGAAAGATATGGCTATGAGCCCAAAAAGGCATTACAATTTGAAAGTATGGATGATGATTTAAAGATGACTATCCATAATGTTCTTGTAGAATTTGAGAAATCAATTGAAGATGAAGATGAAGATGAAGATGATATAGATTCATTATATATTAAAATCTGGTGTGGTTTTTATGTGCAAGATATAAATGTTTATTATAATTCTAATTATGATTATATCAGGAAGCTATGTTATGAGAAATATAATACTTTACCTTGGTATAGAGTTTATGATTTTCTTGAGTTCTATCTTAATAATGTTGAACTATCAGAATTAACTTCAATGTTTGGTAATAATAAAACTGAACTTATCAAGGTATTAAATACTGTTTTTGAAATATACAATTCTGCATATCGTTTTGTTGATAACAAGATAATTCCGATTACGAATCAGCAAGAAATAGATGCAATAGAGGAAGCAGCAAACACAGGTAAAAAAGCAATAGATTATCATTTAAAAAGGGCTATTGAAATATTTGCCAATAAGAAACATAGAGATTATGTGAATACTGTAAAAGAAGCTATCTCTGCAGTTGAAGCAACCGTTAATATTATCAATGGAACTAAAGGAACGACATTAAGTGTTGCTTTGAAAGCATTAAATGAAGCTATGAAAGCATTAGATGAAAAGAAAAAAATTCATCCTGCTTTATGTGATGCCTTTATTATAATCTATGGATATACTTCAGATGAGAGGACGGGAATAAGACATTGTATATTTGATGGAACAGATTGTATTCCAGATTTTACTGATGCTAAATATATGTTGGTGGCTTGTTCTGCTTTTATAAATTATTTACTGTCTAAGGCAAAATTATAATCTGATAGATTGTTGAATCTGAAAACTGCTTGTTTTGACTTTCAATTTTGATATGTATTGATCTAATGTAACTTTTCCTAAAATTTATATTAAGGCATACTCATATAAGCTTGTTTATCTATTTCAAAATTGAGAGTTAAAACAAGAATGTCACAATAAACATCAGAATAACAACCTACCCAAAAATAAACCATAAAGAAAGAAAGAAAGATAAAACTATGAAGTAACAGCTTAGTCAGACAAGGTAATTGATATTGTATATGGGAACCTTATGTTTTTTAAAGAATGGACTGTTTTTTTCGCTGGGTTCAAAACCCGTCGTTATTATCTATCATACTTAAAAGGATTAAAAAATGTTTCGATTTAATTGTTATTTTGCGTATCCGGAAATTTGAAAAAATAACTTCAAGGTAGTTTATTCCGCTTCTTTATATGTAACTTTCTTTTCCCGTCAGAAACCCTCAATTTCTTGGTAGAATTGGAATTGGACAACCTATTTTTCCAGTTATATTTATCGGTAAATCTTCCCAAATATTTTTACACTTTCTCCTTTCTTTTCCCTTTTAGATATTTCCCTTTCTCTTAATTTATAAGCTATTACTACCCTCTAAACCTTCTCAACTTTCTCAACCTTCTAAACCTTCTCAACCATAATAAACCTTCTCAACTTTTCACCCATAACAATACAACAAAACCGTATAACTGTATAAAATGTAGATAAATAGCCATTCATTTTGCCCATTACTGCCCCAAATGGATAATTGCTTGCAACTTAGTTGATTACCTTACGACTCAGTAACACTTCCGTAACACTGCTCTAATCTCGTTACTGGGTTGCTACGGAAATGTTACTACAGTGTTCAAGTATTTAGCAAGAGAGAAGCAACAGACAAAATAGAACCAAAGAAGGGCAGAAACAAGAAATTGCTTGACGAATGCGGGCTGAAAAAAAGAGGATAATTAGCATAGATAAAAGGCAAATTGGGAGTAAGACATAAGATGAATTACAGAAAGGAAATAGTAAGAATAATTGCGTTTATTCAAGATTATGGCGCCAAAAGCAATTTTGCCAAGCTGGTGATTGGCTTGTCGGGTGGAATTGATTCCGCTTTAGTTGCCGCTTTGGCAGTTCAGGCAATGGGCAAAAAAGGCGTAATTGCCTATAATTTACCTCACCGAAATAGCCATCCGGAAAGCGCTGCCGATGCTTCACTAATGGCAAATTACCTTGATATTCCCCTGCAAACGATAAAGATAGATGATTTGGTAGAAAATTATTTTGAACATTATGCACCCGAGGCAAATCCCTTAAGAAAAGGTAATTGGATGGCAAGAATCCGAATGAACATTCTGTATGATCAAGCGGCAAAACATAATGCCTTAGTGATTGGAACCAGTAATCGCAGTGAATATTGGGTAGGTTATTTTACGCAATTTGGCGATTCCGCCTGTGCGTTTGAGCCAATCGCTCATTTATACAAAACAGAGGTGTGGGAAATTGCCCGGGAAATTGGTCTGCCGGAAAAAATCATTCAAAAAACACCTACGGCGGACTTATGGTCAGGGCAAAGCGATGAAACGGAAATGGGAATAACATATCCCGTTTTGGATAGCATTTTAAAATATCTTACGGAGGGTTTGCCAAAGCCAGATGTAGAGGAAAAAACGATAGCAAAAGTGCAACAGATGATAGAGAAATCCCATTTTAAACGGCAGATGCCACCTTGTTTGGAGCGGATATAAATGCTGAAATTGTTTAAAAGCAACCGCTGTCAGTCCTGTTTTAATGAGCGTGCCATCAGGCAATGTCCGCGTAAACGCAAAAATATCTGCTGGCATTGTTGTAATGAGACAAGGTGTGATACTCGCTGTCCAGAAAGTTGTCCCTATTCTGCCAAGCAAGATGAAGGCAATCCATTTCCTGCATTCAAAGCTGATTCCAAAGCTGAAGCGGAAAATGTAATCAAATTACATATAGACCTCTGGGTGGGCAAAAATAATGCTTTATTACAAAATAACACACCCGAAAAGAGGGCACAAGAAAATCCACAGGAAATGT
>JBDKSF010000089.1 GCA_039680785.1 Candidatus Cloacimonas sp. | reverse complement strand
TCAGTATCCTATATATTTTCCAATGGATTATCTGCTGAAAAAATTGAATTTGCCCTTCTCCCCCACTGCTCAAACAGACGATCCGGAAAATTGCGCGGAAAAATGGATGAATACGCTTATACAATTGCAATGGAACGAATTAAGACAATATACAATAAACCAAAGTGACCTAAAGGACTTATCCGAAAGATATGTGGAAATTTTCC
The DNA here is from genome assembly GCA_039680785.1 of Candidatus Cloacimonas sp. Lineage (NCBI taxonomy): Bacteria > Pseudomonadati > Candidatus Cloacimonadota > Cloacimonadia (SeqCode) > Cloacimonadales (SeqCode) > Cloacimonadaceae (SeqCode) > Cloacimonas (SeqCode) > Cloacimonas sp. (SeqCode). The sequence goes on along the minus strand of JBDKSF010000089.1, from coordinate 3,803 downwards.
AAGCCATTCCCCAACTAAATAAAATATCCACTTACAGCATATTATATAGTGGCTTGGGGGAAGACGGAATTAGCGCCATCGTTTTTCTGGAATTGAATCATAAAACAGATTGGACATTGATATTAAGTAACATCAAAAATGAATGGAAAATACGGCAGAACATAGCGGGAAATCCAGAAAATTATTTCAAACAAAATAAACTCTATACCGAAATAGCTACGGCAATTGGCAAAGCGGATGACGCCAATGCCTGGAATTTAATAAAAGAGGGCTTGAAAATATATCCCGATAGCGCCGATCTATACTATTACCGGGCTTTATATTGGCAACTGGTGAAACAATATGATCAAGCCCTGGTGGATTTTTTTAATGCCATTGCTTTGGATAATGACTGGCAGGAACCCTATCTACATTTATCCACGCACTATTTGGCTAAAAGTGATTATGAACAAGCGCTTGTCTGGCTTTTGGAACTGCAAAAAATGAATCCGGAAGATCCTAATATTCTGAATAATTTGGCTGCCGCTTATGCTGGAAAAGGTGAAACGGAAAAAGCAAAGGCAATTTGCGAGCAGATTCTACAAAAATACCCTACTTATGAACTGGCTCGTAAAAATTGGGAAAAACTGCATTGACCGAAGCAGAAATAACCAAATATTTCAATATTGCCATAAAAATGGCGGAAAAAGCACGCGGAAAATGTTCTCCCAATCCCTTCGTCGGCTCCGTTATCATAAAAAATGGCAAAATTATTGCTACCGGTTGGACTTTACAATATGGCAGCGATCATTCCGAAATTCAAGCAATTAAAAAAGCAGGTAATGAAGCCAAAGACGCTATTTTATTTGTAACTTTGGAGCCCTGTTCCCATTTTGGCAAAACTCCACCCTGCGCTCAAGCCGTTATAAATGCAGGAATTAAAGAGGTCTATATAGGCATTGTTGATCCCAATCCCAAAGTATGTGGCAAAGGTATTGCAATGCTAAAAAATGCTGGCGTGGAAGTTCATTATGGCTATTTCGAGGATAAAATAAAAAAACAGCTGGAATATTACCTCTGCCATATTCAAAAAAATAAGCCCTTCGTAACTTTAAAAACAGCTCTTTCCTTGGATGGAAAATATGCTGCTTCGGATGGTTCCTCCCAATGGATTACAGGTGAAAAAGCCAGAAAATATGTGCATAAACTGCGGAGTGAAAATGATGTTGTCTTAACTGGAATAAATACAATTTTGACTGATGATCCTCTGCTGAATGTTCGCTTGCCGGGAAACCCGAAACAGCCACTGAGAGTTGTTTTAGACCCTTTTTTAAAAGTTCCTTTGGAATCCAAGTGGGTTAATTCTCTGCTAAAATTTCCCGGGATGATTATTACCACGGAAAAAATGCTGAATACCCCCAAAGCAAAAGAACTAAAGAAAAAAAACGCTTCTCTGCAGACGCTGAAAGCCATAAACGGTCATTTTGAGCTAAAGGAAGTATTATGTCTATTGCACAATATGAATTTTTATAGTGTGCTTTTGGAAAGTGGCAGTGGATTGGCGGAAGCGTTTCTAAAAGAGCGTTTGATTGATAAATTTTGCTTCATTTATGGCGCTAAAATTTTGGGAGGGACAAAAAGTCCTTTTCCAAAATTGGAACTATCCAACATCGATGATGCAATTTTAATGCGAGACATTGCTTGTCGGAAAATGGAAAATGACCTGATTGTAACTGCCTATCCTGATTATGAGACCGAATAATTTGTTTTTTAGGCAAAGTGCAATAGTTTATCTATAAAATACATAAAATCTTTCAGGAGGAAACAATGAAAGTTATACATTACGATGAAGTGCAACTGGAACCCGTTGATGCCGAAGGAGCTAAAGGGGCAAAAATCCGTTGGTTGATTGCCCAAAAAGATGGAGCTCCCACTTTTGCAATGCGGATGTTTGAAATTGAACCCGGAGGACACACTCCCTTTCATCAACACGATTGGGAGCATGAGGTCTATTGTCTTTCCGGAAAGGGTTCGTTGGTTACGGAAAGAGGAGAAATGGCTTTTGGAGTTGATGATGCCATTTTTGTGGATCCCAATATGAAACACACTTTTAAAAACACGGGAAATGAAATCCTAAAATTCCTATGTATTATCCCCCATGAAAAACCAGTTATTAAAAAAGCCCTGAATCCCTTTGCCGATGAGACGGCAAATAATTGCTAAGGAAAATATATGCAAAACGAAAATAAAAAATTCCTGTTCGATCTGTTACAGGTTCCCAGCCCATCCGGTTTTGAAGCAAATGCTCAAAAAATCGTTCATAATTATCTGCAAGATTGCTGTGACGACATAACGAATGATATAAACGGAAATCTGATTGCTTGCAAAAAAGGCAACGGAAAGCACAAAATAATGATTGTGGGTCATTCCGATGAAATTGGCTTTATGGTTAATTACATTGATGAAAATGGCTTTGTCTATGTAAAGACATTAGGAGGTTTTGATTTAAATCTGCTGCCTGGTTTGCGAGTGGATATTCATCATAACGACAATATTGTCCGAGGCATTTTTGGTAAAAAACCGATTCACTTGTTACGCGATAGCAATGACAACCCTAAATTGAGATTGGAAGATCTTTGGATTGATATTGGCGCAAAGGATAAAGAAGATGCCTTAAACCGCGTAGCCATTGGAGATACAGCTACTTACAGTTCACAAATTGAGGAATTGAACGAAGATATAATTGTCAGCAAAGCCACAGATAATAAAGTAGGCGTGTATATTGCCTCTGCGGTTATGCGCGAAATTGCCGATAAAAACATTAAAGCAGATTATTATGCTGTTTCTTCTGTAGGGGAAGAAACAACGCTGCGTGGCGCTTCAACTTGCGCATATTTGATAGATCCCGATATTGCCATTGCCGTTGATGTTACTTTTACATCGGACATTCCTGGAATAGATAAACACATTTTTGGAGATGTATCTCTCGGTAAAGGTCCTGTTTTGTGTTTGGGTTCTGCTTTGCATCCGCTGCTAAATAAGAAACTTACAGACCTGGCAAAAGAATTTGATATCCCTCTGCAAATTGAGATTTCGCCCTCCCGGACTGGAACTGATGCCGATGCTATTTTTGCTTCCAGATATGGAACAGCCACGGCTGTATTAAGTATTCCCAATCGATATATGCATACTCCCAATGAAGTGATATCACTTACGGATTTGGATTATGCGGTAAAACTATTGGTAGAATTCGTATTGAGCATAGACGACAGCTTTGATTTGAAAAGATAAGAGGATATAATATACAAAGAAGTAAAGAAGTATCTCTCTTATCCATTGAATAATGCCTTTTAGAAAAAAGGATTGACTGAAAAGGCACTCTTTTCAGAAATGGCTCAAATTATTGCTTATTAGCTAACAAGGAGAATATAATGGCAAAGAATACAAGAGGCAAAGGAATAAAAAACATTCCCAATCACGGTAGAGGTGAATGCCCTGTCTGTCATAGAACAGGTATCAAACTACTGTATGAAGTAAAAGTCGGCGAGAAAACATACAAAGTTTGTAAGACCTGCAAAAACTCTGCCGCTCAAAAATTGAGCGTTTAAATAATATTTTCGCTTTCGTTTTAGATATTACTTTAGAACGAAAGCACTTTTTATGAAAGCCCTGAAATCTCTCGGGCAAAATTTCCTGATTGATGATAACATTGCAAAAGATATTGTCAATCTGGGTAATTTGCAACCCGAAGATAAAGTGTGGGAAATAGGTCCCGGAAGAGGAATTCTTACCGAAAAAATACTATCCTATAATGTTCAACTCCG
>JBDKSF010000088.1 GCA_039680785.1 Candidatus Cloacimonas sp. | reverse complement strand
CGCACTTTCTGTTCCGTAAAAAGGGATGCCAAAGCAACGGTCAAAGTGAGCCCTGCTGAAGGTCCATCTTTGGGAACCGCTCCAGAAGGAAAATGAATATGTATGTCCTGAGTTTCAAATAACTTGGGCGGTATCATAAAAGTGGAATGATTGGCTTTTAAATAACTAACTGCAATGCGGGCGGATTCTTTCATTACATCGCCCAAAAGACCGGTTAAAATGATATTTCCTTTTCCGGGCATTCTGATGGTTTCACAGAAGAGAATTTCTCCCCCAAAACCAGTCCAGGCAAGTCCAGTAGCCACTCCAATTTCAGGTTTGCGATTGGCAAGTTCCAAAGTTACTTTACGCGGGCCCAAATATTTAACGATATCTTCCCCTTTGATGGTCCATTTCTGATTTGTGCCGCTGGCAACTTCTTTGGCAATTTTGCGGAAAATGGAGCCGATTCTTCTTTGCAGATTGCGCACTCCTGCCTCGCGAACATAATAACGAATTATTTCTTGTAAAGCAGATTTGGTAAAAGTAATCGGCACTTTCCCCAAACCGTTGTCTTCCTTTTCGCGCGGAATTAAGTAATGCTTGGCAATTTCTATCTTATCATTTTCCAAATAGCTGGTGAATTCTATAATTTCCATCCTGTCTCTTAGCGGGGGTGGAATGGTCTCCAAAGTATTGGCAGTAGTGATAAACAGCACTTCAGACAAATCAAATGGTAGGTTTATATAATTATCCACAAAGCTGTTATTTTGTTCCGGATCAAGCACTTCCAAAAGTGCAGAAGCAGGATCACCTCTAAAATCACGACCCAGCTTATCAATCTCATCCAGCATAAAAACTGGATTGGCGGTTCCCTGCCTTTTAATTTCCATAATTATTTTACCGGGCATAGCTCCAATATAGGTTCTGCGATGACCGCGAATTTCCGCTTCGTCATTAATTCCACCCAAAGACATTCTGATGAATTTTCTGGAAAGTGCCCTGGCAACTGATCTACCGATTGAGGTTTTTCCGGTTCCGGGAGGACCGACAAAACAGAGAATGGGACCTTTTAAATTACCTTTCAGTTTCTTCACCGCGATGAATTCCAAAATGCGTTCCTTGGCTTCTTTTAAGCCGTAATGATCGTGTTCCAAAATGCGTTCGATTTTTTTCAAATCCAAGCGATCTTTGCTGTAAACTCGCCAGGGAAGATTAACTATCCAATCCAGATAATTTCTCACCACGCTGTATTCACTGGAAACCGGTTGCATATTAGAAAGGCGTTCCAACTCTTCCAAAGCTAAATCTCTAACATAATCTGGAAGGTCTTTCTGAGCAATCTGAGCACGCCAATTTAATATTTCATTGCTAACTTCATCCGTTTCTCCCAGTTCTCTGCGAATGGCGTCCAATTGTTCGCGTAAATAATATCTACGCTGATCTTCAGTCATTTCCAGCTGAATATTGTTACGAATGTTATTCTCTACTTTCATCTGCTTAATAAGTTCAGCCAGACAATTGTTCAAAATGTGAAATCTTTGTTTCAGGTCTATCGTTTCCAGAATCAGTTGTCTATCAGAAATGGGCAGGTCTATGTTACCCGCTATAATATCTGCCACTCTGCCTGCCTGCTTGATATTATTAAGTCCAGCAATCATTTCTCTATTTAAAACATTACTTTCCTGGGCGATTTTTTCCAATAATTCCAAAGCCACTGTTCTATATGCTTGAACTTCTGGATCTTCATCCATTTCTTCCGCAATAGCTTCTATATCTACCATAATGAAGGGATTTTTTTGCACAATTTTTTGCAATTTTATCCGGCTGGAACCCTGAAGTAACATACTAATGGAACCATCCTGGTTTCGCAGCATACGCAAAATGGTTACAGCCGTTCCGATATGAGCAAGTTCCGTTTGTTCGGAATCATCTTTTTCCACATCCAGAAAAAAAGCCATCAATTTATCGTTTGCCAGTGCATAATCAATCACCAGCTTTGATTCTTCGTCTGAAACTACAAGCGGCATAAGCAAATAGGGAAACATCACTACATTGCTTATATGCAGAACCGGTAATGTTCTCGGTATTTTTGTCGTTTGATTGTCCACTTTGTCTCCTGTTAAAATAAAATTTTGTATTATCGTTCTTGAAATGTAGTTCAAGAAATAAAAATCACTTTTCAAACACTCTTATTTTTTTTTGATTCATCTATAATCTAATGCAAGATTACAAATAAGCAAATGGAAGTTTGCTTAGTGTTGAACAGCTATGTAAAGAGCGGTTGCCAGTTTTACAAGATTATCATCCGTGGCTTTTAAGCTCAGCGATAATTTTTGGGCAATATTTTTCATAACTATGTATGCTGCCTGATAATCATATTCGGCAAACTTAGCAAAATCAGCTTTAGCCAATGTGTATAACTTGCAATCAGTTACAGCAATTATATTAGCCGTTCTGGGTCCATGCCCCAATAAGCCATTTTCTCCAAAAGTGGGAAGGGAATCACCCTCCAGTTTTGCCAACACTTTATTCGTCAAATATTGATCGGCATCAAAACCTCTTACCAGGTCTTTGGTAACTTGCACGCTGCCTTTCACCAGAACAAAAATTTGATCCCCTTCAGTATCATCTTTTATAATTACACTTCCTTTCGCTACCTCTAATTCTTTGAAATGCGGTTGCAAATAAACCAAGGCCTCTGCTCGGACATCTTTAAACAAAGGAACCTTTGCCAGTGTTTCCAGTTCTATCATTCTATCATCCTTCAAACCATTAAAATAGCATAATCATTTATCTGTAACTGACTATGGCGGTCTGGTTTCCAGCGAACATTACTTTTTTCTTCCGGCAATGTTTTTTGCGATTTGGCTAAGGCGTATTGGATGAATTGATCTATGCCACTGCTGTCATCAGTAAAAATGGCGGATAATTCCAATTCCGGTTCCTTGGCAAGCAAACCCAAAAGCAAATAACCACATTCCTTATAATAATAATCGGATAACTCTCCAAAACTTTTCCCAATGAATTCAGTCGGAATCTTTTGGGTGAGCAGATGATTTTGTTTATCTTGAGCTAACTGACAAAAAACAGCCAGAAAATTGATATCGGCTACACTATTGGCTAATATATAGCCACCGATGTCATCCCAGACAATTATGTTGATGATGCCAATTCTTTCTAATAGAGAACGGTTTTCCGGATTTACCAGCTGAACCGTGATTTTGTCTTTCCGAGTAAGGTAACGAACAGCATTTGCTACAATAATACTATGATCATCCGTAATATTATGTTCCAATTGCTCATCCGCTAAAATTATTACCTGGTTAGCCGTATCCACGGAAGCTCTTTTCAGGGTTTCTTCTTGGCTTACCTCGCCTCTTACATATTCTAATGAAAGCGTAGGATAGCGAGATTCCACTCGCTCAAAAAAATCCGGTGGTTCATTGACAACTATACAGATGTCTGTTTCCGTAACATTTTTTTCCACCAGCGCTTTTAGAAAAAAATCAGCTGTTTTATTCCAACCGCAGATAACTATATGATTATGTGTTTTTATCTGTTTCAATCCTTTCGCTCCTTTTAAACGGTTCTCCACAAAAAGTGAAGCGATCATACCGGTAAAAAATGATAATGAAGAATAGCCAACTATGATTAAAATAATACCCACCAGCCGCCCTGGATAGGTAACCGGAAATTTATCTCCATAACCAACTGTAGCTATTGTAACTATCGCCCACCATATTCCGTCCCAAAATGACCTTATGGAATTTCCTTCCATTCCTCGATGTTCAAAAGCCCAAGCAAGTAGAGAAGAAATTAATAGCAAAATAGCGATGAACATACATATCAACAGAAAACGGATCAACAATTTTTGATCATCGCCCCGAATATTATGACGATATAATAATCTTTGAAATCGGCTGGAAGTAATCTTCATATTTATACTATAATCAAGAACCAAACCATATTTAAAATACCGATAATCAGATTTAGCACGGTAAAGCCAATCAGTAAGGGCTTATAAACATATTGTTTGAAATATCCGTAAAAGAAATCAATGCTTAATTGTATGTCTAATTCATCAATACGATGTTCTACTTGCAATTGTTCCACTAACTTCGGAATGGTCTTTCTTAAAAGTTTTTCCACTATCCCAGTTAAAGCATCGGTAAGCTTATCCCAAATTAACATTCTTAATTTGGAAGGGATAAAAACCCAGCTCTCTACAAAGTTAGTTTTCTCCCTTATGAATTGTCGCACTTTTTCTATCCAGCCATACAAATAACCATTCTTATTGTAAGGATTGGATGCCTGATTCAGATAATCGTGCACAAGCTCTCGAACTTTTTTGAATAACCAGTCCCTTTTGGCTACCAGAAATCCGGGAGTGAAAGGAATCTTTTTACCAAAAATGTATTTTGCTTGGCGATTGAATAACAGCCATCTAAGCAAAAAAAGTAAAATACAACCGAGAACAATGTTCCACAGAATAAATGTAAGTGATTTTAAGAATATCATTTAAAATCCTCCTCCACCGCCCCCGCCGCCGGAACGACCTCCGCCAAAACCGCCAAATCCGCCAAAACCATTATTGCCACTGCTCCAAGAACTTCCATCACTTCTTCCTCCAAAATTTCCTCCGCGACCGCCAAAAAGAGTAAGCCAAAAAAGCCATTCAATTATTCTGCCGCGGGTAACTATTATTAAAATAATGAAAATTGCCAGAAAAGCAAATAAGCCCACTCCGCCCGAATTTTTATTTGTTTTCTTTTGTGAATAATCCGAAACGCCTGTTAAGGTAATACCTTTTTCTTTGGCTATGGTGGAAAGCAGCATTAATGAACCTTGCATAAATGCTTGATCCCAATCTTCGTTCCCTTTGGTTAAATAACTTTTCATCGTCTGATACACTTGTTCCACATAAGCATCAGGCAAATAACCTTCCGAGCCATAACCAACTTCAATCCGAATTCTTCGCTCTTTTAGAGCTAAAAGGACTAAAACGCCTTCATCCTGTTTATTGCCTATTTTCCACTTTTCATATAGTTTTACGCCATAATCAACTTCATTCATTCCTCCGATATCCGGTAGAGTGACAATCGTGAAATCGACATTGGTTTTTTCGCGCAATTCAATAGCCCAATCGTTAATTTTGTGCAGAGTTTCTGCGCTTAAGATGTTGGCAAAATCATTCACAAAACCAACTGGTTCAGGAATTGTTACACCACAAATTAAACTGGCAAGTATTACAAACCCTGCAATCAGAAAGAACCGCTTATATTTCATTAAGAATATGCCCCATTTTGT